>NZ_JCANVJ010000001.1:655674-686274 GCF_059569355.1 Desulfobotulus sapovorans DSM 2055
TTTGAGCTGAAAAACGGCAGTTTTGCGGCGGGGATTGAAGGGCTTGCCGGTATCAGCGCCCAGGAAGTGATGGTTCAGTATACCAACGCCAGCACTGCGGTTGTGGCCGACACCCGTATCTCCGTTGTGGATATCGAGTACACCTTTGCGCAGGCCATAGCTGCCAATACCATCGGGTTCGGCGTAAAAGGTTTTGCCGCGAGTGTGTCTGATTTTGTGGGCATCAGTGGAGATATCGGATTCAAGAAACAGGGAACGGAAATCATTGCGGTGGGCAATGATGTGGCTGCTTTCCTTGATGCAGGTTCGGTTGCCGAAGTGCGTCTTGGCAGTGCGGATTTCGGTCTCATCGCAGGCAGTGGCAAAACGGGCTTTGAATTAAAGAACGGTACCTTTTCCGCAGAGCTTCTCAGTCTTGCCGGAGTTTCGGCACAGGATGTTTTTGTTCAGTACACCAACGCCAGTACCTCCATCCAGGCGGGAAGAACCATTGGGATCGGCAGCCTGACCTATACCTTTGCCGATGCCATCGGCCCCAATACCGTTGCCTTTGCTGTAAAAGGGTTCAAGGCGAGTGTTGCGGATTTTGTAAGCCTTGAGGGGGATCTGGGATTCAAAAAATCCAATACCCGGATTCTTGCCGTGGGCAACAGTGTTTCGGCCAGTCTTGATGCGGGAGATCTGGCTCATGTCCGCCTCACTGAAGCCTCCTTCGGTCTGGTTATTGATGGTGACAAGCTGGCCTTTGAACTGAGTGAAGGAAGTTTTTCCGCAGAAATCGCCTATCTGGCCGGAATCCGGTCGGACAGTGTTTTTGTCCAGTACACCAGCCCTGGCACGAATATTACCGCCAATACCCAGCTTTCCGTCGGGTCTGTGACCTATACCTTCAAGGAGGCCATCGCAGCCAACACCATCGCCTTTGCTGTGAGAGGCTTTGAGGCCAGTGTGGCGGACTTTGTGACCCTCCAGGGTGATCTTGGTTTCAGAAAAAGCGGAGAGAAAATTGTTGCTGTCGGCAGGAATATGGGAGCCTCCCTGGGGGTTGAAGGGGCTGTGGAGCTGGCCTTGGGCAATGCGGACTTTGGTCTTGTTCTGGATGGTGGGCAAATGGGCTTTGAACTCACCGGTGGTGAGCTGACGGCCTCCATAGCAGGTTTTGATCTGCTTCCCTTTGATGCTGTAGCCGTTCAGTTTACCAGCAGTGCCATGTCTTTTGCCAAGGATCAGCTTCTCAGTGTGGGGGGGGTGGACTACCGCTTCAGTCAGAACATTGTGGCCAGTACCACAGCTTTTGCCATTTTAGGATTCCATGTCAACGTGGCGGATTTTGTGTCGCTGAAGGGAGATTTTGCCTTTGGCAAGGTGGCAGATGAGATGTTCGCCATAGGCCAGAATGTTACCGCAGCTCTGGATGCGGGTCTGGCTTCCGTCAGCCTGAAGGAGGCGGATCTCGGCATTGTGTGGACGGCTGGCGGGTACGGTTTTGAAACGAAAAATGGCGTGTTTGAGGCGGACATTGAGTACCTTGCGGATGTTACGGCTTTGTCCACTCTCGTCCGCTATACCTATAATACTCCGGGGATTGCAAAAGACCGCACCCTGGGTCTGGGAGGGGTGAGCTACACCTTTGAAGACGGCCTTGCGGGATCGGCTTCAGCCATTGACTTTGCCTTTGATGTGAAGGGTCTGGAAGCGGATATCTTTGGCGTGCTGGATATATCCGGTGACATTGGGTTCTCAAAGGAAGGCAGCAGCCTGAAGGCATCGGGCCAGGATTTCAATCTCCTTTTCCATCTGGGGGATGCGGTGGAAGCCGGAATCCGCAATGCAGATTTCAATCTGAGTTTTGGCCAGCAGCTCAAGTTCGATGTCAAGGGGGATATGACCCTGAAGGCCTTTGATTTCATTGATCTTGAAATCGCTGTGGATCTCTCCCAGGAATTCTTCAATCTCACGTTGGACGACGGTTCCCAGGCCACCGTGGCCCTCATGACCTTTGCAGAGGAAAATATCAATTTCTTTGCGGGGGCGGAAGGTATTGGTTTTACCCTCGAAGAAGCCAGCTTTGGTCTGGGGGTGGCCGTACAGCTGACAGATCCCAGTCAGTACTGGATCAGTGCCAAGGCATCCACCAGCAAGGTGGGGTTTGTGGGGATCGATATTCTGGACGTGTCCGCAACGGACATGGATCTTGTCATCAATACAGCCTCCAGCAATGGCCGTTCCATTGATTATTCCACAGCACCCATGACCCTGACCCGGGGGCTTGGAGCCAAAATCGGGGAACTGGATGCGGGTTCCGGTGAGGAAACCAGCGTTGTCTTTGACATGAAGGGCGAGACTGTCCGTGTCAGCGGCGATCTGACCGTGAACCTTCTCAGCGTTGTGGCTGTGGAAGGCTTCTTTTCCTTTGAAAAATCCATCCAGACCGTGATGCTGGACAATGGTGTATCCACCGAGGTCAATGCGCTGACGTTTGTGGCCCAGGATGCCACGGCCTTTGTGGGGATTGGATACAAGACGGACTGGGAGCTGGGTTTCAAGGCAGAAGGTGTGGATTTTGGCCTGGGTGCTTTTGTGGATCGCAGTGATTCTACCCGGCAGTGGGCCATGATGCAGGCCGATGTGGCCCGTTTTGCCCTGAGTGGTATTCCGGGTGTGGATCTGTCGGCCAATGATCTTGCCATGAGTTATTACAAGCTTCCCACGGACAGGGTCGGTATCAATTTCAACGAAACGGACATTGATTTCGGTACGCTGGATCTTGATTTCAACCCTGGAAAACTGGGGGTGAATGCGGGAAGCATTTTCAATTTTGCGGCAGAGTTTGATGTGGACATCCTCGGGCTGGTGCAGACCAGGGATCAGTTTGAAATCACTCTGGAGTTTGACACCCTGGTACTGAGTGATGGCAGCATTGAGGATGTCACGTATTTCACCTTCGCCTATGCCGATCTGGATGTGTTCGCAGGGATTGGGGATACGGGTTTACAGATTGACGATATTGATATCGCCTTTGCTCTGGTGCTTAGTCCCTTCAGTCAGGAATACTGGATCAGCCTCAAGGGAACATCGAATTTTGCCGGTATTGTGGGCATGCCGCTTCTGGATCTTTCCGCCCAGAAGGTGGAACTCCTTATCAATACGGCGGATTCCAGAGGAAGAGTGATTGATTATGCGGCCAAGCCCCTGGAAATTCCCACTGGCATTGGTGGTAATGTGGGAGGGATTGGCGGCAGTATCGGCGGCGACGGCAGCACCCTCACCCTGGATATTGACGGATCTTTTGGAGAAGTGATCCGTATAGATCTGTTCCAGGCGAATTTTTCCATTGAAAATTTTGTTTTCCTGCGCGGGGACATGAGTTTTGCCCTTGGCAAGGAAACAGGTGTGAAGCTGGGTGGACTGCCCGTTGGACATGCGGGAAATCTGGACGGCTTTACCTTTGAGACCATGGCCTTTACCGCTTCGGGCGTGAATGCCTATGTGGGGATTGGTACGCCCTATTTTGGTGAGGGAGACGCAGATGGCTCCATCGGCCTGTATGCGGCCGGGGTGGATTTCGCCTACATGGGCTACAAGAACGATGATTACGATATCAAGGCCATGAAGCTGGATATCGCCCAGGCGGGATTCGTAGGGCTGGATCCCATGCTGACCGCTACCCTCCGGGAAATCAGCGTGGGCATGAACAAGGCCGGCAAGGCTGGGGACGGAACCTGGATTGATTTCCAGAGTACCTACGGTGTGGCGGGCAAGGAGATGAAGACCCTCGGTGAATCCGTCTATCTGGATCTGGATCGCCGCATTGAGATTGCCGCACGGGTGGCGGATGCCCAGATTTCCGTGGCTGAATTCCTTCACCTTGAAGGCTCTCTGGCCTTCAGCAAGGGGGAGACCAGGCAGCTTGTCCGGGTGGAGACGGGGATTCTCTCCAACCTTGGAATCGATGCCCTGTACCATGATGTGGATATCCTGACCGTGGGGGGAGCCAATCTGCGGGGATTTGCCGGGATCGGGGGCATGGATGATCCCGACCGTATCGGCCTTGCCATTGAGAACGTGGATTTCGGTATGGCCCTGATGACGGCCAGTGGTTTTGGCGGTTTCCGCATTCAGGGTATGGAAAAGAGTTTCCCCAAATATATTACGGCTCATGCCACCGTAGGATTTGCCGGGCTTGTGGGCATGGATCCGATTCTTGATGCCAGACTTGAAAATATAGAAGTGAATATCAACACCGGTCTGATCCCCGGTCTGGCCAAGGCGGCCCTTGTGCTGCCCATGCCCTACATTGATCTTACCCAGACATCTTCCGGTCTGGCAGCGATTACGGAAAGCATGGGCATTGAGATTCCGGACATTCCTTCTCTGCCACCCATTCCCGGTCTGGATGCAGGGGGGGTTTTTGAAACCATCGGTAAAATTCAGGGAGTTCTGGATCAGCTTCAGGAAGCGGGAAGTGGTACGCCCACCTTTGGTGCCAACGGGCTTTTTGTGGACACGGGCAATGATGACAAACCCATTTATCTCACCTTTGATGAGGATATTGTTCAGGCCAAGGTGGAATATTTCCATGGGGATCTTGCGGGCATCATGCAGGTGGCAGGTTCCATGGCCTTTACCAAGAAGGGCGGCGAGGAAGTCACCCTCTCCAATGAAGATACCCGCACCGTGACCTCCCTTGCCGTGGGCATGAGCAATGTTTACGGCTTTGTGGGGATCGGCGGATACTGGGGAGAAAACGCCCAGGGCCGCATTGACGGTTCCGTGAAAGACAGCAGTGCCTTTGGTCTGGCCGTGGAAAACATGAATGTGGGTGTTGTTTTCATGCTGGATACGGATTTCAGCAATCCAGCAGCCTATGCGGCGGTTTATGCGGATCTCAGCAAAGCGGGTGTGGTGGGTGTGAACGGGGTGACCATGGAAGCCCGGGACGTGGAGCTGAACCTTAACCAGGCCTTGAGCGGCGACATGGCTGTGGTGGATTTCAGCAAATCCACCCATGAAAAGCCGGATGGTACAACAGGTACCGGTTACTGGGTAGAGACCGGGAATCCTGATACCCCTGTCATTCTCACTTATGATGAACGCCTGATCCGGGTACAGGGCGAGGCGGATTTTGATCTTTTTGGTCTGGCCACACTGGACGGGGCCTTTGAAGTCAAGCTCACGGATGAGGAATTTACCCTTTTTGTGGATGCTTCGGCCAGTATCGGCGGTTTTCTGGAGGGCAATGCCCAGGCCTTGCTGGTGGTAAACGGGGATGGGGTTGCCGCACGTTTTGCGCTTTCGGAAGTGGAGTTGGATCTTGGGCCTGTAGAACTGGAAATCACCACCCTGGAACTGATTCTCAACGCAACGGGCAAAGTGATTGTTTATGATGTGCCCCAAGAGTTTCAGGACAGTCGGGGTCTGCCCCCCACCCTTGAAATCAGCAATATTCCGCCCAACAAGCAGGAAGAGACGGCCTTCTACCTTGCCCTTTCCGGGCAGGGACGCCTCAATCTCATGGGGATTCTTGAACTCCATGGTGGTTTCAGCATTCTTCTCAGCGATGAACTGACGGAGATGAACCTGAACATGACCCTGGATCTGCCCATTCTGGAACCCCTTTCTGCCACAGGTACCCTGGGGCTGGTCACCGGAGCGGATGCCGGGCTTTATGGCAGTCTTCAGATCGGAGCACCGGGCGGTTCCACCATTCTTGATGCCGGTCTTCTTGAAATCGGCGGCAGCTTCCTGCTTCAGATCAATACCACGGGTTCCGGTCGTCAGGTTAATGCTTTGAAACTGGATGAAGCAGGGCAGGTTGTTCCGGGTGAAGTGGAGCAGATTACCCTGGATCCCACCATGCTGCGCCTGTCCGGAAGTGCCTATGTGAATCTTCCCGCCGGTCTTTCCATGGATGGCGCCATGGATCTCCTGATCAATGCGGAAGGGCTTCAGGCCGAACTGGACATGACCATGAACCTTGGCATGTTTGGCGGGCTGAGGGTGAGCGGTGCTGCGGCCATTCTCGATACGGCGGAGGGGGCTGTTTTTGCCATGCGGGCCGAGATGGGAGTGGCCCTGGGATTGGGGATCGCCAATATCAGCGGTTCCGCCGTTCTTAAGATCAATACCAGCAATACAACTGAATATGCCGGAGTGGCTGCGGGTACGACCTTTGCTCTGGACATTAAGGGCTCTCTTAAGGTTCTTGCCTTCGATATTGATTTTGAAGGCGGCATGGAGCTTGTCAACAATGTCTTTACCTTGAGCATTGACAAGGCCAAGCTGGACTTTTTCGGTTTCTTAAGCGTGGATGTCAGCGGATACTTCAACTCCAAGGGCGAGTGGCGGATTTCCGGGGATATCAATTTCGGGCTGGACTTCAAGATTATCGGGGTGGATTTCGGTATGTCCCTGACCCTGGGACACGATATCCTCCGTATCGCCGTGCATGGCGGTGTCTGGGTGAAGCTGGATCTGGGACTCTTTAAAATCAGTAAAACCCTGGCAGGCTTTGCCGGAGAAATTGAACTGACCGATGTCAGTGCCCTCCTTGATGTGCGGGTAACGGTGGTGGGGATTTCCGTTGGGTTCAGCAAACTCTGGAAACTTGGCCCCGATCCTGTGATTTCCAGCCAGGTGGGGGATACCCTTTATCTGCACATGGGGGATGAGTCCGGTCGTTATGGGGCATCCCGCTATGATGACATCGTCAATGAATCCTACTTCCTCGAAGCGGTTCCTGAAGGTGATGGCTTCAAGTCTGGCAGTGTGGTGGTGAATGCTCTGGGATTCAACAATACCTACCATGGGGTGAAAAAGATCGTTGCCAATACGGGAAGCGGAAACGATTTCATCCATGTGGGTGACGGCATTGATGCCCAGCTTCTGATCAACGCTGATCCAAATAAACCGGCTTCGGGGAGCAATATCATCAATGCCCTGGGTGGGGCTTCCGGCAGCATCATCCGGGGAGGCTCCGGCAGTGATACCTTTTATGGCGGCAAGACCAGTGGCGTGAAGTTTTATGGACTTGCCGGTAATGATACCTATATCGGCGGTGACGGCTCCTCCATCATTGACATGGGATCCGGTAATAACAGCATTTCCGTGGCAGGTGGCCGGGATGTGATCACGGTAGCGGATTCCAACAAGACGGTGATCACCCTGAGTACGGGGCACCAGACCGTGAATGCCCACAATGTGAATGCCTTAGAAATCTACAATGCCCAGAATGACACCCTGAATCTCACCGAAATCCAGCATGCGGTCATTGAACTGAAGAGTGGTGAAAACACCATCAACACGGATTGGGTGGGCAGCATGACGGTCAGGGGCGGCAGCGGGCAGGATCGCCTCCTCTTTGCACCGGTGGCCACGACCCAGGCCCTCCATCTGGGAAATCATTCCCTTACCTATCTGAACCGGAGTCTTGGTTTTGACAGCCAGCTGGATTTTATTCAGATTACAGATACTTCGGCGACCACGGTTCTGACCGGTGGTACGGGTATGAACTGGGGCCGCACGGATCTTCATCTGACAAGCTCCGGTGTGCTGGATCTCAACCTTGTGACACTGATTGCCGCAGATGCCCATTTCAATATCCAGGCCAAGGGTATCCATGGAGAAGTGAAAACCGATCTTGGGGCCTTGACCCTGGTAAACCTCAGCTCCGATGCGGCTTTCCGGGATATTGTTCTGCGGGAAAAGGATTCTCTCACTCTGCTGCAGGGAGACCGTGCCCAGGGTGCGCTTTACGCCGAGCATGGACGGATTGATGTGGAACTGGCGGCCCGTCATGCCAATCTGGTGCTGGAATCCGGTGTGATCCGGGCCGGAGCTGGACAGGACATCACCATTTTGGCTGATGACATGGATTTCAATTCCGGAGCCAGCAAGGTTCAGGGAACCGGCAGGCTTTTCGTGCAGACCACCCATCTGGAGCAGAATTACCGCATTGGTGGGGCAGGGCAGTCCATTTACGGGAACGATTTTACCTTAGGCCCGGACAATGGTTTCCTGGATTTCTCCATGAAGGATCTGGAGGCTCTGGCCCAAGGCTTTACCCGTATGGATTTTGGCCGTGAAGCCGAGCTGGATGCGAAAACTGGTCTGATGCTGATCGGTGATGTTAAAAACGATGCCAGACCCGCCTATGCCTACGATGCCATCCTGAAAGACACGGCCTTTTTCCATGCCCGTCGTCTCAATATTGTGGGAGATGTGCGTTCGGAAAAGGATGTCCGTTTCCATGCACGCCTCATTGAGGTGATGGCCACCAATATCAATGATCCCTTTGGCTCCCCTGATGCGGGAGTCATTGCGCCTCAGATTTATTTTGTTGCCGATGAACAGATGCTTGTCACAGGGCGGCTCATTGCCGATACCCTGCTGGACATAGCCGTTCTTAACAGTACCGGCCAGGATGTGATGGTCAGTTATGGAGCTGAACCCAACAGCCTGACCGCCGATGTGGGCAGCACCCTGATCACCAACCAGGACAATGCCGAAATCAAGGTTCGTACTTCCGGATCCATCATTGTGGCCTCCGGATTTGAGGCCGGTGGTTTCACCTCCCATATTGATATTGCCAGTACCTCCGGCGGCATTGTTGTGCTGGAAGGGGCCGTGATCGCCGCCCGCCAGCAGGGGAGCTCCATTACCCTGGATGCGCAGAACTATCTGCATCTGAATTCCGGCAGTGCGGTGACGGGCGGTGCCCGATTTGAATATGAAGGATCCACCCCCATCCCCATCAAGGTGGGTGAGAATGTGGATATCCATCTGTCCTCAACGGGAGAAATCCGTCTGGATGGTTCCGTGACCGCCTCCGGTGATATTCATATCACCGCCACTGCATCCAACGGTGATAATGCGGATTATTTTGACACCCTGCCCGGCAAGGTGCAGGCATTTACCGCCACAGAGCTGGATGCCATTCGCGAAGCTCTGAACCAGGGGCAGGTACATGCGTCTCTGCTGGCCCTTTTTGATGGTACTCCGGCCCTCACCCTGAACAAGGAAGGGGCTTTGAGTGTGGTATCCGTGGCGAGCTATGTTCCTTTCGCTGCCTTAGACAAAGCCACCCAGAATGCCATTGCCGAGGGTCTTGGCTATCAGGTGCTTGCCCATGACAGCTTCTATTACAACCCCGATCTGCCGGTATCCGGACAGATCCGTGAAACCATCAGCGTGGGGCTGCCCTACGACAAAACCGCTTATACTTTCCACAGTGGTGCGGTCTTCTATAATCCGGCCACAGGGGATCTGACGACGGGGTTCACCCAGGGGCCACGGGTGGATTATTCCAACAGTGAAATCACCTGGGGGGATGCGGGTACTCCCGCATCCAACGCCAGTTTTGAAAGCCTGACAAGGGCTCAGAAAGACAAGGTCGCCCAGCACTTAGGCTATGAATTTGATGCCTTGCTCGGAACGGAAGAGCAGGAAGGGCTGTATGTCAATTTCAGTGCTGCATCCGGTTACAAGGTTGTAGAAGGTTTTGTGCAGGGGCCGCGTGCGGATTATCAGAACAGCAATATCTACTGGGCCGAAGCCGGTACACCAGCGGATGGGGCCAGTTTTGCTTCCCTTAGCCAGACCCAGCAGGCCATTGTTGCCCGTGCCCTTGGCTATGACACGTATTTTGACGGTGCCTGGTACAACCCCGCAGCCCCCAGTGACATGCGCCTTGTGGAAGTCTTCGGGACAGAGCCTGTGGATTATGTGATCCGCCCCTACGAGTGGGGCGGTACCTATGCGCCGGATGAAGAGGCCGCATTTGAGGCGCTTACCCTTGCCCAGCGTCAACTGGTGCTCGATTCTCTTGAGTATGAGGTCTATGAAGGGGGCATTTTCTATAACCCCGATGCGGAAGAAGGTCAGGAATTTAAAACGACGTTCACCGCTTCGGATTACAGTCTGGATGATTATTGGGATGCAGATGCCGATGATCGTCCGCTGGCAGACCTGGCGTTTGATGAATGGACTTTAGCCCAGCAGCAGGTGGTTCTGGAGGATCTTGGATATCGTCTCTATGAAGGTGTGGTTTATCATAAGGCCGATGCCATTGAACCTTTCAAACTCAGCTTTGAGCAGGGAACAGAGGGTGATTACCGCAACAGCCTCATCCAGTGGAGCCGACTGGAAATCCCCGAAGCGGGTACGGATTTTGATGAACTGGAGTCCCTGCAACAGATTACCATTCTCCGTTCCACGGGGTATGAGGCCTATAATGGCCAGTATTTCTACAAGCCTGACGCCGTATCCGGCAAACAGCTGGTCAACAGCTTCATTCAGGGAGTGGATTACCAGAACAGCGGTCTGGATCTGGGCGATGCCACGGCCAGCACCCGCTGGGTTTTACAGGATAGCGACGGCAACCGCTATGTGATCTATGCCAACGACATGTCCGGTAATGGTCAGATCGACCGTTTTGAGGTTCAGACCCCGCATCCGCTCTTTGGTCAGCGGGGCTTTGGAACACTCATCACCGGCACCATCACCTCCCTCAAGGACAACGCCGACATCCTTATCTCCGGCGGTGGGCAGGATATGCTTTTACGTGGCAACATCCTGCTTCTGGGGGAAAATGCCGACCTCACCGTTCATTCCGACCGCTGGGTCTATTGGGAAGGTCGGGCCGAGGTTACAGGCAACCTGACCGTGCTTGGTGGTTACAGTCTGAATGGACAGAATGTAAACGGTGTCAATGACAGTGCCGGACATCCCCTTGAAGGCATCAGTCTTTTTATTCACGATACGTCAACCCTCAGTACCAGCGGAGCAGGCACCCATATCGTCCTCAAGGGAGGACAGGATATGGAGGTTCTGGGCCGGGTCGTGGCCGGTGGCAGCATTGGTGAGCAGGGGATTGTCTGGGCGGGTGAGGGTTCCACTGTCCTGATTGAAGCAGGGCAGCGCATCCGTGTGGACAGTGCTGTGGCCGCAGCCCAAGCTGTGGTGCTGCGCACCACCCAGGTTCCTGGAGCGGGAGATGGGAATATCGGGGTGGATCTTACCGGTGTGGCCGGTCTTTCCGTGGCAGGCCTTACGGATACCCAAGGACTCGTTCAGATCGAAAGTATTGGAGATGTCCGCATTGTTGGCCGCATTCTTTCCGGCGGTACCGTTACCCAGACCCTTGATGATGCTGGAAACCTGCTGGCCGAGGATATCAGCTGGTCGGGGAAAGATGCTTTTGTTCAGATTGCAAGCGGGGGCCAGATTTACCTTGGCGGCATCGTTACCAACCCGTTTGGTGAAACCTTTGAACGCGGTGGCCTGATTCGTTCCCATAACGACGTGGAACTGTTTGGCGGAGAAAGCACCGAAGGCATTGGCATCAAGCTGCCTGCGGCCTCCGTGATTTCGGTGCATGACCGGGATGGTCGCATCCGGGTACAGGGGCTGGGGGATGCGGAAATTTACGGCCTTCTCATTGCCGGTGGTGAGCTGACCGAACACCGGGACAGCGAAGGCGAATATCTGGGGCAGACCGTCACCACCTTCGGTGGCAGCTCCACCATTGATATTATCGCCAATGGGCAGGTTCGTATCAGTCGTAAGCTGGAGGCCGGAGCAGCCGTTAATGTTCGTGGCGGTATCGGGCTTCCGGAGGGTGATTTTCCGGATTACGGTGTTGTGATTGGCGGCACCACACAAATCAGAACCTGGCTTCCCAACAGTGAGATTACCCTGAGTGCTATCGGGGATACCCGTATTTTTGCCCCGGCCTGGACCCATGAAATCCTGGCCGATGGTTTTGCCGAGTTCGGTAGTGGCCGGATCAGCGCGGATGTGGCCCTTAATCTCACCATTGATCTGGGTACCCACAAGGTTCAGGGTACGGTCTCTCTGGCCGCTCAGGACACAAATGATCTGGACGGGCTCTTCGGCCTGGCCATGGCCCTGCAGCAGGCCTTTGATACCACGGAATTCACCGTGATCGAGTCTTTGACGGGAAATCCGCCCCAAAACAGCACGGTAACCCTGGACAGCAGCGATCTGGAGTTCGGCCTTTCAGATGGTCGCTTCTTCCTTACCAGCAACAACGGCATTACCCTGAATCAGAACGGATCTTCTGGCCTGGATCGCCTGGGGTTCAGCACCGTTCAGCCCATTCAGTCCATCCGTACCTATACCCTGGATGCCCCGGAAGAGGGCAGTGTCATCAATCTGGGCAACCGGAGCCAGCTCAGCGGTGGTCTGACCATCGGGGGCAAGCTGCGTGCCCACAGTGGTATTAACCTGCTCAGCAGCAGTGCATCCAGTGGATACGAAAACTTTGATCTTACCCCCACCGGTGTACTGGAAACCCTTTCCGGCAGTATTGCGCTCAATCCCGGTAACAATGGCGTACTTACCGGTGAAATCATTGCCAGGGGCGACAATGCCACCATTACGGTCTTTGCCAAAGACAGTCTGGAACTCAAAGGCAAGCTGACCGCGCAAAGCGGTATCAGCATTCAGGCCGGTACGGAGCTGAAAGAGGGCACCTGGAGTCTCTACACCCACCAGACCAGCCGTCTTGCTACCCTGGATGCGGATTCTCAGATCCTCCTCCGTGGCTTCAACGATGTGATCATTGACAGCACCATCGGCAAGGATGGCCCGGATTCGGCAGAAGTGCTGGATGTAGGTCTCATTGATATCCGTTCCGTATCCGGTGATCTGCATCTGACCCGTGAGGGGGGCTGGATTGAAACCGGGGGACAGCTTTATCTGTCGGGTTACAATACCGCCATTGAAGGGGTGATCCGCAGTACCCGTGCCACCCCTGCCACCAACGATTACGAGATCCAGATTCATGCCGTAAACGATATGAAGTTCCAGGGAGATCTCAATCTTAAAGGATCTCTGCGTCTGGTGGCGGGTGCCAATATGGATATCACCAGTACCCGTCTTCTGGCGGATCAGGCCGGTGAGCGTCTCCTGATTCAGGCGGGGGGAGATCTTCGGATGGGCAGTTTTGATCCCGTTGCCGGAGAAGTCAGTACGGATGCGGTGGTTCTGGCGGCGGATCAGTCTCTGGTGATTCAGGCCCAGGGCAGCCTGACCATGGCATCGGATGTTTCCGCCTTTGTTGCTGCTGAAAATGGCCTTTTGCGCGTGGAAGCGGATCAGGCCGTGATCATTGGCAGTCTGAGGGCCGGGGAGCGTTTCTTTGCCGAGGCACCCGGTTATGAGGCGGCTGGAGACAATGCCGACTTACAGATCATGACCGCCCGGGGACTGATCCTCGGCGGTCTTGGGCTGGACGGGAGCCATCAGCTGGTGTCCACAGGAGCCCTTCTTCAGGCCTCCGGCAATGTTCTGATCCGTACGGGAACCCATAGCGATGGGACGGGACTTTCCCTGAACCGGCAGAGCAGCATCACTTCAAAGGCCGCATCGGTTTTGATGCAGTCTGAAGGCAGTATTCATCTTTACGGTATCCTTCAGGCACAGGGGGCACAGGGCATCATTGGGGTGACCACCTCCGGTCAGGTGCTGGCGGACGGCTTCATGGATGCGGGGCAGGCCATTTACATCACGGCAGGAACCCATACCAGCCGGGCGGGCATCATTGTCAATGATCTGGTCTGGAATGAGGAGGAAACTCACGTACTCTCCGGTGGTCGTCTGAGTACGGCTATCGGTGGCGAAATTTCCCTTACGGCCATTGATGCCGTCTTTGTCAAAGGCATCGTCGGTCAATCCGATGTGGTGGGGGAGACCCTTTCCCCCCGCACCCGGAATATTTTCTTAGGCTCTGCCTCTTCTGCGGTGACCCTCAGTGGTCAGGTAGATGCTTCCACCAGCGTACGGGTCGAAGGGGTGCAGGTCAATGTGACCCAGAATGCCCGGGTTTTTGCCCTTGGCGTAGGAGCGGAAATCCGTCTTCTGGCCAAAGACAGCCTGTTGGTACAGCATGCCGCCACGGAAGGGGCGCAGGCGGGGCAGGTAAAGGCCACGGAATTTGTCCATCTCTATGCCCCGACCCTGAGAATCAGCGGGGTGGTCAACAATACCAGCGCCACGGGCAGGGTGCTTCTGAGCAGCGGTGCTCTGATGCAGATCACCGGGGCTGTGGCCTCGGAAGGTGGCCTGGATCTTCAGGCCGGGGTTCGCTCTGCCTGGGATCTGGAAAAGATCGAAAATGCTGTCACCCTGAATGAGCTGAGCGCAGGGGATCTGCGTCTCACGGGTCAGGGAACCCTTCGGGCAGAAGGTGAAGCGAATCTGCTGGTGGGCGGTAATGTTCAGGTGATTTCGGATACGGAAATCGGAGCCCTGGTGGATGTGTACATTCCGGTGATTCAGACCTTCACCCGTGAGGTGCAGGTGGTGACGGGGTACCAGCGTGTGGCTCTGGGCCAGATTCAGGTTCCGGTGATCACCTATGAGGAAAGCCTGATCAGCAAGCAGGTGGGAACCAAACAGGATGTGATCGGCAAGTACAACTACCGCATGGATGTGACCCTGGAGCAGGTGGGCTACTACAATCCCAATGCACCGGAAGGAAAGAAATTTGTCGAAGTTCTGATTGAAGGTGTGCACTACCTGAATGCTCCCAAGGCTGGGAGTAACCTGCCTGAGGTGAACTGGGCCAAGGCGGGGAACGATCAGTTCCCGGATCGTACGGCGGAGGCGGTCAGCGGCAATTACAAAGATACGGCGAATTACCGAACCTTTAATCAGCTCAACGATGCCCAGAAACAGGCTGTGCTCAACGCCACAGGTTACAAGCCCCTCTTTGATTTCCAGTACAGCGCCAACGGGCAGGTGGGTAAGGTTATCAGGGAACAGGTCATTAACGGTACCCCGACCAACCCCATTGTGGATCCGGATTGGAAAGATAACCAGAAGTTCATCTATCTCATTGATATCGCAGGCTGGAGCGACAAGTTTATTATCATGCCCGAAGGGGCCAATCTCGATATTCTGCGGGTGGTCAGCCAGGGTGAGGCCCGTTTCCTGACCGGCAGCAGCACTTTAAACGGTCTCAATGACGGAAGCTGGGTGAGTGCCGGAGACGCTGGTGTGGAATATGTGCATACCAGTGGTGCTAAGGTTGCCAGTTTTACATATGGTACCAATTATCACGGTAAAAGCTGGAACAACGATACCCTTCCCTGGGCAAGCTATGGTGTGAGCAAACCCACCAGTACCACCTTTGCAGATTTAAGTTTTGCCCAGCGTGAGGCCGTTGCCCGTTATCTGGATTACACCAAGCAGTACAGTGCCACCATGGGAGAACTGGTGGGCCGTTACACGGATAAGGCCAAGGTGGATTATATTCAGGATCAGGCCCGTCTGACGGCAGGCAATTTTTATGGCGGCGATTCTTCTTATGCATTCGTAAGGAAAACCCTCGATTCCTTTGATGACCCCAGCGGGCATCCTACCATCACCAATGGAAGTGTCGGCTGGTATGGATGGGATAATCTGAACATTAACGCTACCTACCGCCCGGCTCCCTATACTGTGACTACTGATGGAGATGGCGGTCGCTGGGCGGTATCCTATGTCAATGGCACGGGGGTTCGCACATTCAACCTTGCCAATACCCTGGCCGAAGCGGGGCAGAGCGGACATCTCACCCTGACCATGGCCTACGACCCTTACTGGAGCTGGTCGGGAAGTGCTTTGGGTGAAAATACGGTTCTGAACACTTATACCACAGGCTATCAGTGGACGGGCTCGGGTAACAGTCTGCAAGTGGCTGCGGGTTCCTTTGGTGGTACGGCCCTGGCCTTTGATGCGGTAAAAAATCAGCTTCCCGGAGATAGTGTTATTTTTCCGGGCGGCAGGCCGGTAAAATATGACGATATAACAATGAACATTTTTGGTAGTGATGTTATTTTGCAACAAGGGGGGGAATTCAACCCCGATAACAAGCCGCTGACCCCCAAGGAGCGGGCCACCAATGTCTTGCTGGCCACAGCCGATTATGCTTCGGCCCTGCAGACGGATACCCGTGTTTTCACCTTTGACCGTATTCTGGCAGAAACCGAAAAAACCGCTGGAACGGTTACTTACACTGGCTGGGATTATTTTATGACCAGCTGGATGCACGATGATAACACTTACAAGTCTCCGGCTTATCCCCGTTGGAACTGGACTTCATGGAATACCCATGTGGGTAAAGGTACCAGTGCTCAGGGGAAAGATTACAATGGTCAGCACAAGGACAGCGAAGGCGGAAATTTCCAGGTGATGGATATCTGGCATCGGGGTCCCTGGCATGAAAACAAGTATGGTACCTTTGCCCATGGGGCGACTTATCCGGATTACCGGTTTAAAGGCTCTTATAACGGCAAGTGGTACCATGCAATTTTTGTTGAGAAAAAATTCGAGCAAACCCACACCCTGAAGGAAACCTATTACGACCTGCGTTTCAACTGGGAGTCGGAGTGGAAGCCCATCTATGACACCCGGATCAAGCTCAATTATGAACTGGTGACCCAGTCCCAGGATATTCTGGGTCGGGTGCCTGTGTATGAGACGGTGAAGACCCAGGTGGAGGTGGTACAGCAGCAGAACCAGACCGTATGGGGCGAAGCGCCGGTGTATGGAACCCGTCTTGAGACCTTTGAGGAGCGGGTGCTGGTTGCGGCAGGTCAGCAGCAGAGCAGTGCGTTCAGTACAGATTCCATTCATGCGGGTATCCTGAATCTTAGCGTGCGGGGCGATGCCACCCTCAGCGGAAAGCTGGGATCCGAAACGACTCTGAACATCCTTGCCAACAATCTTACGGTGGCAGGAGTGGTCAAGCAGGGGGCGGATCTGGCAGCGTCTTCATCCATTACAGCAGGAACCATACTGACGGTTCAGGCCAATCAGCAGCTTACCCTCACCCCATCCGCCAGTCTGACTTCAGGCGGGCAAAGTGCCCTGAACCTGAAAGCGGGTACCACTCTGCGTCTTGCCGGAACGGTGACGGCGGGTACGGAAGCCGTGCTGCGCTCCGGTGGTGACATGGATCTGCGCGGCAAGGTGACCGCAAAGGATTCCATCCTTGCCAGCGCCGGGGACAGCACCATGGCCAATATCCGTTCCGGTTCCATCCTTGGGGATGTGTATGCCGATTTACAGGTAACAGAAGAGGACGGCAGCATTACCCTTACCGCAGGCGCACTGCGTGGCAATGTCCACATGGACAAATCCCACATCAGCGCAGAAAGCGGCAGTGTTACGCTGAAGGCTGTGGAAGGCAGTGTGTATCATAACAGCGGCGGCTGGATCCATGCGGATACCGTGTCTCTGGAGGCGGCAGCATCCATTGATGCCAATATTGATGCCGCAAGCCTTTTTGCTGATGTGACCCGTGCGGGTAACATGCAGATCCTCAACCGTTCCGCGTCCCTGGATCTGGTGGATGTGAAGGTGAAGGATGGCTTCATCAACATCATTGCCATGGAAAACCTGAAAGCCACAAAGGTTCAGGCCTTGGGCGACAGTGACCGAAACGATATCGTCCTTCATGCCTACGGTGAAAACGCCGTGCTGGAGCTTTTGAATGTCAGCAGTGCCGACCGTGGGGATGTCCAGCTCTATTCCACCGGAACGGTTATCCACGAAAGTGGTGTACAGAAGGCTGACGAACTGGAAGTCTATGCCTTTGGTGCTGTCACCCTGCGTACCGATGTGCGGCATCTTTATCTGCAAACCCATGAGACCGGTGATGCCATCATCACTCAGCAGACTGACCGTACCCTGAATCTGGCAGCGGTCGAGGTCGTTGACGGGGTTATTAGTGTCACGGCTGCCCTGGGGGATCTGGTGGCTACCGATGTGCGCAGTCTGGCCAATTCGGAAACAAAGGGAATCAGCCTGACGGCCACACTGGGCGACATCCGTGTCGGCCATGTTAATGCCGGGGCTTTTGCCGCTACCGAAGAAGAGCGGGCTGGCCTGGTAGATATTGGTCGCACAATTCATCTTAAAGATGTTGTTGCAGCTGCTGAGACACAATACACACTGACCATTGGCTCGGATGTGTTTACCCTGACGTATGTACCGGATGTCGTCGGCTCGGCGACACGGGCAGAGCTGGCCAGAAAGCTGGCCGAGCTGGTCGATGCACATGCTTCGTATCAGGCATCAGCCAGCGGTGACCTCATCACGATCAGTCGGGGGGCAGGCAGTGCGAACATTGAGTTCAGTACCACAGCACTTGGTGCTGGTACGGTGCTTATCAATGCTGCTGCAACAGAGGGTACTCTGACGTCGAAGGGCAATGTGACCCTGAGTGCTGTCAGTGGAAACATCATGGGTGTGGCTACTGAACGAGCCGTCAATCTTGTGGCGAATACCCTGACGGCTGCCGCATCGAGTGGCATTACGAACCTTGACGTTGCACTTAACAGGCTGACCAACGTCACGACTGAGAGCGGTGACATCAGCATCACGGATTGTGACGGGCTTGGCGAACGAAGTTCTGGTTTGACTGTCGGCATCGTCAGCACCAGCAAGAGCGGCGGAGCCACCGTGACCCTTCAGTCTGAAAATACCCTTCGGCTGGAGGAGACTTCCAAAATTACCGGTGACATTATCCGGTTGGTCAGTGAGACCGGCAATGTCATCCTGCCCCAGCCCACTGCGGGAGACAGTCTGGATTACAGCTACGGCATTGGCTTCAGTGCCGAGCAGGGCAGTCTCGATCTCTATCGCTTCTTTAATGCCACAGGTCTCATTGAATACCGGGCGGGTGTGGCCTTCCAATTCGGGGCCGAGCGTTCGCCCAATATTCCCACCGATACCCTTGCAGCCGATACCATCATCCTCCAGACCGGCGGGGTGCTGAGTATCAACGGCAGCCTGACCGCAAAAGACCATCTGGAACTGGTGTCCGGAGCCAATGTGCTGGTGGGGGGCCAGATTTTGGCAGCAGGGAATGCCCCCGGCGGCAAGATCGGTAAACTTGTCATTAAGGCCACCGGAGACAATCCGGTACGCAGTGCCATTGCCCTCAATGCGGATGCTTCCATCGTGAGTGCCGCTTCTGCCGGTATCAATGATCTTCGTACCATCAACCTTGGCAGTGTTCCCGTTCGGGTGGGGGATTCCTATGGTGTAATTCTGGTTAATGGCGGCAACCGTGCCGACGTGGTGCATATCGCCCAGAGCGGGGACACTGCAGTAACCATTGCCCAGTCTCTGGCAGCCAGAATTCATGCTCTGGCGGCCTACACCGCCAGTACCAGCGGTTCAGAAGTGCGGATTACCGCTGGTGCCGGAACCCATGACATCACCTTCTTTGTCACCGAAACCCGTGCTTCCGGTTTTGTCGAGGTGAACACTGAAGCCTTGCCAGTGCATAAGTTTGATATCCGCGCAAAACAGGATATCAACATCACCGTCACCCAGGCGGATCTGGTGCTTGATGGCTTTATCGGTGGACTGACCGGTTTTAATCCGGCGCAGGATATCCGCATAGATGTCCAGGGTAACAAGGATCTGCGGGTACTCGGTGGTATTGTCAACGCCACAGATGACATGACCCTTACGGCAAGGAATCTTGTCACCGAGGGTGCGGCGGTTTTCCTGGCGGATACTTTGTCCATCACCACCACAGGCTCCATCCAGGCCAATACCCGGGTGAACGAACTGTATGCCCGCTCCACGGTATCCGGGAATATTCTGATCAACGAGGCCACAAATCTCCATGTTCGCGATGTGGTGGCCCAGGATGGTTCCGTCACCATTGGTACCGGCGGCGACCAGCATGTCCACAATGTTCTCGTCATGGTGGATAAGGCCGGGAATGATATTCAGCTTAACGCCAGTCAAAACATGTACATCGACTACGCCGAGGCCGGAGTGCTAGCCGGAGCCCAGAAGGCCCACAGCCGGGTGATTGTCGATGCCATGGGCAGCATTTACGAGATGGCGCCTTATGACAATGCACGGGTGGATCTCTACGGTTATGAAGTTATCATCCGCGGCACAACAGCGGCAGCGCTTACCCAGCTGACCAATCCCAGTATTGTGGGCGTTGATCAGGGGCTGGAGGTGATCAGCACCAGGACAGGTGGTGGTGTGACCCAGGATGCCCAGTCCCACCTGACCAATGACAATCCCACCTTTACTGCAGCCGCCAGTGTGCAGGCCACGGTGGTGGAACTGACGGCTCCGGGAGTGGATGCCTATCAGGAGCAGACCATTACCTTCAGCACACAGAACAGCCACCATCTGGCGGATCGGATTGTGGTAACCGTGGGAGGGGATACCTTTACCGTAAATGTTGGGGATACGGTGAATGGTGCCGTGGTTGCAAAGAGCCTTGACAGTATCCTGAATGCTCTTGCTTACCTGCTGGAGGCGGACAGTCGGATCGTCAGTGCTGAAGTCCATCCCTATGAACCTGTACTGACCCTTACCGCAGCCCAGCCGAACACGGCAATGGGTTCTATCACCGTTTCTGCATCCCGTGAGGTGTCGGAGACGGTTACCAGAGATGCGGTAGCGGATACCTATGAAGTCCCGGTGCAAGCTGCGGGAACGGATGCCACGGAAGTCCGTAGCCTTGAGTTTGTTCAGCAACTGTATGCGCCGGTCAGTGATGTGGGGGAAACAGCCAATTCCCTGCGTACCATCAATCTGGCTGGTCTCACCGTTGAGGGAGTCAAGGTCTATAGCCTGAGTTTTTATGCAGGCTCGGACAGCATTGAAGTCTCCTATACAGCGCAGGCAGGGGACGATGCGGCGGCAGTGGCGGCAGGTCTGGCCGCAGTGCTGGAGGCTCGTGACGAATTCACTGCGGCAGTGGATGGCGGAATCAATACCCGTATCAATATCACCACAGGCGCAGGCCTGATGCTGATTGATACCCCCCAGCTGACTCAGTTTGCCGTACCGGAGGCTGGTTTCACCTACACCCTGACCCTGGAGGGAATTTCCTATTCTCTGAGCCAGGGTGAGAACCTCTTGCTGGAGGCGAATGGGCTGGAAGGCAAGACCATCGGGTTGCGGGCTTCGGTGGTGAAGGCCCTTGATGCTGCGGTGACAATCAGTGCAAAGGCTGCAGAGCCTTTAGCTACCGATGCGCGAACCATTAATTTGGCTGCTTTGAATCCAGGGGTTCTTTTTGAAGAAGGGGTTGCCTACAGCGTTACCTATACCCTGGCTCTTACGGACGTACTTTCTGTTACCTTTGTGACGGATGAAACTGCAACGCAAGCAGATATTGCTGCAGGGATCGCTGCAGCGATACATTCAGAAGACAACTACGAAGCCAGTGCCGATGGAACGGTCATTACCATTACTACGGGTGCGGGAACGGCAGACTTTAAGCTTACCGTAGGGAGGACTCCAGCTGGTGGGGATCCAGCAGAACCGGTGGATCTTAGCGGGGAGATGGCCATCAATCCCATTGGAGACGATGTCCCAAGAACCATCAGTATTACGGAACTGAGTCTGAATGATCGTTTCCAGGATGACGGGACGTACACGGTCACCCTGGCAGAAGGCGTTGCAGTAACTTATACCCCGGCAGAAGGGACAGAGCTTACTATTGAGGGCATCGTTTCGGAGCTGGCTCTTCTGATTGATGCCATGGCGGATTATTCTGCCAGTGCTGCGGATGGGGTAATCACCCTTGGGGGTGCGGGACTCTCAGAGACGCTGGCCTTCACCGCCACAGCCCGGCAGTTGCTTGATGCTGGCAGTGACGGCATTGCCCTGGAACGGGTGGACACAGCTGTTGAAGGACGTGAGTTTGTTCATCTCACAGGCAGCACCCTCTATGCGACAGCGTCGGGTGAGAGCGCTCTGAAGTATCATCTGACCCTGGATGTAACCCCCTATGACGTGGAGGACAGCGGTTCCTTCACAGCCGTGACGGATGCCCTGTTTACGGCAGTGAGCAACGAAACGGTTCTCAAAAAACATGCCCTGTCCGTAAATTCCTGGGCGGATCTTTACAACGCTTTCCTGAATACCCTCTTACCCCTTGGAAATGAGGGCTTTGATTATTCAACGGATTTGTCCATCAATCCCGATGATCCGGATGGCGATTCAATCCCCGGCTCTGTCAAGGTAACTCACAAGGAGACCAATACATCCTTTACCCTTGAGGCAAGCGTCAAAAATGAGGGGGATCTTGTACAGCCTGATCGGGTAAATGTTGGAGTGGTCACCGAAGCAGGAGAACGTGTTGCCCAGATAACGGAAATCGAACTTCTGGAGACCGTTGGATCGGGTTACGCCTACAGTCTTGCCTTTACCCCCCATGGTGCGACAGAGCGCAGTACTGTGGATGTGGCGGTGGGAGAAACCGTTAACGGCGGGGCTGTCACGGCGGATCGCGGGGCTGTGCTTTTGGCCCTGGCTTTCAAATTCAATGCCCTGGCCGATACGGGAATTGCAGCTTCTGTGGATGGGGCAAAGCTTGTTCTTACCGCCACAGAGCCCAACCAATCCTTTACGGTTCATTCGGTGCTTGTCACCAATACCTACACAGCTAACCTGACACCGGCTCCGGCAACAGATGTCACCCAGTCGGTAAGTCCGGCGGTAGCCCAGCAGACTCAGGTGACCTTCAGCGGCGATGCCAGTACGGCCATGCGTTATGATGTCCGGATTGGAGGAACACTGTACAGTGTCCGGCCCGGTCAGGAAGGGGTAACCGCTGACTGGAATTCCATTCTGAACGGCCTTAAGGGTAAAATCGATGCGGGTGGTGTCATGACAGCCAGCATTGACAGCGCCAATAAACGCCTGACCCTGACAGCGGTTCTACCGAACACGGCCTACAATGTCAGTGCCAGCGGCGTGAACATGGATGTCCTTTCCGGCAACGCCCCCTTGCCCGGCGATCATATTCTCATCATTTCCGAGCGCAGCAATGTGGGGTCGGGCTACTCCTTTAGTGCCGGTGGCGATCTGACCCTGGTCACCCTGCAAACCGGAGACGGAGAAACCATCAATCTGTCTGCGGGCGGCGATCTGGTGATCGTCGAGGCTTTGAATGTGGGAGCAAGTGGTACCCTCAAGCTTAGCTCCGGCAAGGGGATCGCCCTGGGTGGGGCGGTGGTGGCCGGCACCCTGGAGGCACAGGCTGCGAATGATTTGGCCATTACCTCAAAAATCAATACCCTGAAACTGACCATGACCGGTTCCGGCAATGTCATGGTGGATCAGGCCGGTAGTCTGATGGTGGAAAGTCTGCACATGGCAGGGGGGGATCTGACCCTGGTGGTGGACGGAGATCTCACCATTGGTGCGCTTACCGGTACAGCGGGAAGTCTGACCATCCAGACCTCGGGAGCCGTCAGTTTTGGTGAAAATGCCAGTGCTTCCTTAGGCATGGTGAGCATCACAGGCCTTAACGGCCAACCCGCTGGGGGCAATATCAGTGGCAAGATGAACGCCACAGGCCTGGATATTACCACCACCGGCACGGTGACCCTCGAAAACACCGGCGCTTTGGTGGTGAGCAATCTGCAAACCGGTGGCAGTGCCGTTAGCCTGAAAGCGGGCGGTGCCCTGATCATCGAAAGCGCCCTCACTTTGAGCGGCGCAGCCAGCCTGAGCCTGACCACCACCAGCGGTGCCATCACCCTCAATCAGGCTGTGAACAGCGCAGACGGAACCATCGGCATCCATGCTGCAAATGGCCTGAATCTGGCCGCTACCGGCGATATCACCTCCGGCTCCGGCAGTGTGAATCTCAACGCCGGAATGGGTGCGCTGACCATGACCTCCGAAACCTGGGTACAGGCCGGTTCCGGCGTGGTGACCCTGGAGGCGGGCGGCAACATCAGCGTGGGTAAGATTCGCAGTACCGCCAATACCCTGCACATCATCAGCGGCGGAGCCATTCTGGATGCCGGTGACAGCCCTGCGGATATTGGTGCGGCCAATGCCACTCTGGAAATTCGTGCTGCGGGTGGTGTGGGACATGAAAGTCTTATGGGCGGGACGCTCGAAATCGATGTTAAGAAACTCGATCTCATCAACACCGGCAGCGGGGATATCTGGCTGGAGAATGCAGGTTCCCTGGAGATCCTGCGTGTGGATCAGCAGGCAGCAGGATCGGTGAACATCCATACCCTGAACGGTTCCATCACCCTTGGCAGTCTGGATGCGGACAATAAGGGGATCAGGGCCACTGCGGGCACGGTGGCTCTGTATGCGGGCGGTGAGTCGGGAGAGGTTCGTCTGGATACGGACATCCGCACCACCGGCGGTGGGGTTGCCATTACGGCAGAGGGCGGGGATATTACCCTGGCGGCGGGGATCCGGGTTGCGGGAATGGGGAATATTACCCTGCTTACGCCACAGGGAGCGGTGGTGAATGATCCCGCAGCCGTGGGCTGGCGAATTACCGATACAGGACAGTTCAATCCCAATGTGGACTGGGCCATGCGGATGGGCCACTTCAAGGTCGATACCGCGACAGGACGGGTCTGGACCGATGGCATTGATGCTTACAACGCCAGTACCCGTATTGCCAATAATATCAATCTGAGGGAGGCGGATGCTACCTACGTGCAGACCCAGGGGCATCTGACCATTGTTGCCCGTGGTCAGGTAGGGCAGTCTGTCAGCGGTTTCCTCTTCAGCCCCCTGTCCATTGTGGTGGATGCGGGCAAGATCACCGTTGCCAGCAGTGAGCGCGAAAACGTATCCGTGATGGTTACTGGTACCGCAGAAGTGATTCCGCTTATTGACGAAGAGAGCGGATCACGAGCCGGAGCCACCTCGGTTTCCACCCTTACCGGCAGTCAGAGTTTCAGTGGTTCTGTGGATGCTGGCGGCGAAGATATGACCATCATTGCCGATACCCTTGAGATCAATGATGCCCTGCGCAGTGCGGGAGCGATCCTTACCATCCGGCCCGTGAGTCTGAACCGCCCCATCGTTCTGGGGGATCTGGATGTGGAAGAAGGGGACGATGTTCTGCGTCTGAGTACGGAAGAAATCAGCAGGCTTCAGGAAGGCTTTAACAGGATCGTTTTTGGAGATGATGAAGCTTCGCTGGTGATTCGTATTGTCGGTGGAACGAATCCCGACGGCAGCGTAAAAGGGGTCGTCATCAATGATGATCTGGTGCTGAAAACTCCCAGGGCTGGCGGTCATGTTTATATCGACAGTGATCTGAATGTGAAATCCCTGCACATCATCGGATCCGGCAGTACCACCACGATTTCAGCTGATGTGACTTCCGCAAACGACCTGATCTATGAGGATTCGGTCAAGATTAATGGTGGTGTCACCCTTATTGCAGGCAATGAGAACTCTGAAGGTGGTGAGATCTATTTTGGCACATCGCCCCTGCATCATCTTAACGGTGACGGTTTGGGAGGGTCGGATACCCTGACCCTGACCGCGAATGTTGGGGGATCCAAAGGCAATATCTATTTTACCGGTTTTGTCGGCAACAGTGATCCCCTGGCCAGTCTGACCATCACGCAGGCCCGTGATGTGACCTTTGAGCGTAACGTGGTGGTGAACGGGGATCTCATCATCAATGCCAGCGGTACGGTAACCTTTAACGCCAACCTGACCCTCAATAACGGCGGCAGTCTGATAATCAACGGTGCTGACAGTGTGGTTTTCAGTACCGGGCAGGTGGTTCTCAACGGGTTGGACGGAACGGTGGGCGGCAGCATTCTCATTGAAGCCAACAACATCACCCTACCCGGAACAGACAATGCGGTCATGGCTACAGAAAGCGGCTCTGTTCTGACCCTGCGGCCCACCAACCTTTTACGTGAAATTTTGATTGCTTCACCCACCGGAGGTACTTCAGGCACCCTCAACCTGAGCAATACCCTGATCAGTCGTATTGATGCGGCGAGTTTTGAGACCATTATCATCGGTCATAAGGATGGAGACCACGCCAGGGCCGGTACGGGAGCCGTACGTATCGGAGCAATCAATACCGCTGACCAGTACACTTTCCTCACCGATGTGGAGATGTACGGCGGCAGTATTGTGGTGGAGGATTTCAGCAGCCCGGATTACATTTTCCGTGCGGACGGTCACCTGATCCTTGATGCTGTGAACAACATCACCATCCGTAACGAGATCGAAGCACCACAGGTGACGATGTATTCGGCAAGCGGCAATGTCCGTCAGGAAAATCCTGTAAACAACCTTGACGGACGATTGGATGAGGCCCTGCGAACCCCGGATCTGACCGTACGTGCCGCCACAGGTATTCACCTGCCCTGGACCGAGATCAATATCCTGGATGCACACAATACCACCAGCGGCCATATCACGGTGAATGTGTATGCCGAAAGATCCACGCTTTTCTTCCCGTCTCCAGCCATTACAGGCCATGTGCAGGTTGACCGCCTGGAACAGACTGGCGGGGATGGCAACATTACCCTGAGTACCGTTGCCGGTAACATCACTGTGGCCGCTGACGGTCAGGGCATCAAGGCCTTAAGTTTCGGCAGTATTACGGTGACTGCGGGAGGAGATGCCAGCACCATCAGCGTGGCTCAGGGTATCTCCGGGGTCAGCGGTCTTATCAGTCTGTCGTCTGGAGGACAACTGAGTACTACCGGTGCTGGTGTCATCAGCGCCTCCGGCGCCGGGGATGTCACCCTCACCTCCCGCAATGCCAATATTCTGCAGGGAGCGAATGTGACCAGTGCTGGTGGAACCATCACCTACCGGGCGGCCACCGATATTACCATGAACAATGGTACGCTGACCGATGCCAGCAGTGCTGGGGCTGGTGCAGGCAGTATTGTTTTTGAGGCGGATCGTAACATTGCCCTGAGTACCCTGAATGCCAAAACCGCCATCACTCTGACGGCGGACAAAAATGAAGACGGCAGCGGCTGGATTCGACGGACGGAAGGATTTAACGGCGACCATAACCTTGATGGCGAAACCATTACCGTCACCCTGACGGCCACAGAGGGCATCGGAGAGAGCGACAAGGCCCTGAAAACCCAAATTGTCGGGCTGACCGTCACAAACACGGCGGCAGAAGGGCAAACGGCCAAGGGCGGCCTGTTCATTGAAGAGTCAACGGGACTGACGGTACTGAGCAGCGGCATTACGCTGGCGGGTGAGAGTGGCTCCATGGGCCTTGTCACCCTGAATGGTGATCTGACGGTGAATGGCATCATTAACACCACGGGAGGGGTGGGCAATATCCGTCTGGATGCCCGCAAGGACGGTGGCAGCGGTACTCTTTCGGTAACGAAAAATATCCTCAGCAGTGCAGGAAACATCAGCCTTCTGGCAGCAGATGGGATCAGCATTACCGGCGAGGCGACCCGGATTCATACGGATACCGCAGAAAAGACCATAGAACTGCTTGCCACCGCCGGAGCCATCAGCATGGGGAATGGCTCCCGCCTGCAGACCAACAAAGGCAATATCCGCATTGAGGCAGGCAGCAACATTACAATCGGTCTGTTGGATGCCCGCAACAATGGTAACCGTTCTCCGGTAAGTCTTGCGGATCAGGATCAGTGGGGATCGGTGTATATCAAGGCCGGTTCAGGATTTGTTGCCGATGCGGCTGCCGATAACGATACGGTGGTGGATATTTTTGCCCGTACCCTGCGCATGGAAGCGGGGACATCTATCGGTACCGGTGTTAACCACATCGAGACCGAGGTTATCACCCTGGCCGCCGCAGCGGGTAATGGTGGTATCTACATCACCGAAGCGACTGCTGTCACCGTGGGTAGCGTTGCGGATGTGGTGGTCAACCGTGTGTCGGCTACAGGTGCGGTGAGCAGCCACCCAGATCCGGCAGGGGATGCTTTGGCCCGTCTTTCCGTTACCGGAGACCACAACCTGGTTCTGATCAATAAGACCGGTACCATGACCGTGAACGAGGCCGTTTCGGTCAGCGGCAGCGGCAATATCCGCATTGAGGCCGAGGCGGGTGATCTTGCGGTGAACAAGGCGGTCAGCAGTGGCAGCGGGTATATTTCTGTCCTGGCCGTTGGCAATATGAACTTTGCTGCTGATGGAGATATCACCACCGGTGCGGGGCATATTGATGTGGCCGCAAGCGGTGCCAATAAGACCCTGAAGATGGCTGATGGCACAGTATTCCAGACCACAACCGGCAATATCCGCCTGGCGGCTACCGGCAATATCGAGATGGGTCTGCTGGATGCGCGTACTGATGCTGACCGAAATGCGAACCCTCAGACTCTCACGGGACAGGGTAGCTGGGGCAGTGTCAGCATCGTTACCGGAGCATCGCTGGTGGATGCGGGGATAACCGCCGTCAATATCTATGCCAAAAACCTGCGGCTTGAAGTCGCCAGAGCAATTGGTGCAAGCGATAATCATATTGAAATCGAAGCCGCCCAGCTCAGTGCTGTGGCAACGGCTGGCGGCCTCTTTATCACGGAAGCAAGCGCCCTGACCCTTGCCCAGACCGGGCAGAGTACCAACCGGGTGAGTACAGACGGAACTCTGGCAGCCCAAATGGTGCAGGATACAGACCAGAATAATCTGACCAGCGGTAGCGATCTCGTGCTGGTGCTGACCGAAGGTTCCCTGACCCTTGCCGCCACCGGCGCTGTCGAGGCAGCAGGCAATCTGCTTCTGAAGGCAGACGGTGCCAGCTCGGACATGACCATCGGTGCGATCATCACCAATACCGCCGGACACACCAGTCTGGATGCCGGACGGGATATGCTGGTCAACGCCAATGTCAGCGCCAGTGGAGAGAACGCTCTTGGCAAGACCATCGATCTGCTGGCGGGTGATGATATCACTATGGCAGCGGGCACGAGCATTACCAGCAACAATGGTCATATTCGTTTACAAGCCAGTAATGCCAACCTGACAGATGATGCAAACGGTATAGCCTTGCGCACGATCAATGCAGGTACGGGTAGTGTAGCTCTCATTGCAGGAACAGCGGGTTCCATAGTTGATGCCGCACAAAACGATACCGTCAACATCACCGCCAACGGCCTGATCCTCCAGGCCGGAGCGGGTATAGGTTCCGGCAACAACCATATTGATACCAGTGTTGTCACGCTTACAGCCAATGCAGGCGCAGGTGGGGTATTTGTCAGCGAAAGTGACGCCCTGACCATCGACACCGTGAACTTCAATGTCAGCTGCGTTAATGCTCAGGCAGGAGTTGCAGACCAAAACACCACCCAGGAAGATGTCCGCACCAGCGATAACGGTGCAGTAGTGCTTGTTGTCAAAGCAAACGGGCTAACGCTCAACGCCGGTACTGAAAAAACACCGGGCCTTGTGGCTTCCGGCAGTGGCCATGTACTCCTGAATGTCACCGGTGATTTGACGCTCAATGCTGAAGTGGATGCGGGCAGCGGCCATATCAGTCTTGTGGCTACGGGCACTCTGACCCAGGCAGCGGCAGGGGACGTAAAGACTACAGGTAGCGGAACCATTGATGTACAGGCCAATGTCATCGCCATGGCTGACGGTGCCACTACGACGGCACAGAACGGCAACATCCGTTATGTCTCAACCACCACGCTGGCACTGGGTGGCTTGAGCACCAGTGGCCATGTCAGCCTGAGTGCAAGCAGCATCACCGACAGCAATGGTGCGGAGAATAATGTAACCGCGGATCATCTGCGTATCGTGACCACCGGCACGGCGAATGGTCAGGGGGCGGGCACGGCTGCGGATCACCTGGAGATCAGCGTTAACCGTCTGGCGGCGGATATCAAAGGCACGGATACCAGTGGTCTCTTCCTCACCGAAGCCAGTGCCATTACCATAGGCACCTTGAATGCCATCAATGTGAACCAGGTTGGCGCGGACGGCGTTACTTTGACACCGACTACGGATGCCGCACAAAGTAACTTGAATTCTGAAGGCCATCTGATTCTGCAAACCATAGCGGGCAGTATTGAAACCCTGGCGATCGCCAATGGCGGAACGGTCACCGCAGCGGGCAATTTGCTGTTGAAGGCAGGGGGTATAACCAGCGATATCACCCTGAACGCCAATGTTACCAGCACGGCAGGTAATATCAGTCTGGAAGCCGGGCGGGATATCGTCCAGAACGCCAACATCACCGCCAGCGGCGCAGGCAAGACCATTGATATGTTGGCTGGCCGTCATATCACCATGGGTGAGAACACCAGCACCACCAGTACTGACGGTAATATTCGTCTTGAGGCTGGCAGTGCTTCTGGGGTGGATGGCAACATTGCGCTGCGGACGATTGCTGCTGGCGATGGCCATGTGGCCCTGATTGCTGCCGGTGGTAATATCACGGATGCGGCTGATAATGGTACGGTCAATATTACTGCGGCTGACCTGATTCTACAGGCGGGCGTGGGTATTGGCAGTGGTACCAACCACATCGAAACCACGGTGACCCGTTTGTCTGCCCAGGCTGGCAGCGGTGGTATCTTCATCACCGAAACCAATGCCCTGACGGTTGATGTTTTGAGTTTCCACATTCAGCGTGTGGACAGCGAAGCTGCAATCTCTGGCATCAGCAGCGCTGGCGAAGACCTGCGCACCACCAGCAACGGGGCAATCGTGCTCAAAGCCGGTGGCAATGTCGTTTTCAATCCGGGAACCCCAGATAGTCCAGTGCTGGTAGCCGAAGGCAGTGGCAATGTACTGCTGGATGTCACTGGTAATTTGACGCTCAATGCTGAAGTGGATGCGGGCAGCGGCCATATC
>NZ_JCANVJ010000001.1:686539-690848 GCF_059569355.1 Desulfobotulus sapovorans DSM 2055
GACCACCGGCACGGCGAATGGTCAGGGGGCGGGCACGGCTGCGGATCACCTGGAGATCAGCGTTAACCGTCTGGCGGCGGATATCAAAGGCACGGGTACCGGTGGACTCTTCCTCACCGAAGCCAATGCGGTTACGATTGGTACACTCAGCGCGATCAACGTCAACCAAGTGGGACTTAACGGCATCACCCTGACGTTGACGACGGATCAGACACAGAGCAACCTGATTTCTGAGGGTCATCTTGTTCTGGTCACCTTAGAAGGTGCTGTGACAACCCTGGCCGATGGCGGGGTAGTAACAGCCAAGGACAACCTGTTGATCAAGGCCGGAGGCACAGATTCTGATCTGACCCTTGGTGCGGCCCTGACCGGCACGACGGGCAATATCAGCCTGGATGCCGGGCGGGATATCGTCCAGAACGCCAACATCACCGCCAGCGGCGCAGGCAAGACCATTGATATGTTGGCTGGCCGTCATATCACCATGAGTGAGAACACCAGCACCACCAGTACCAACGGCAATATTCGTCTTGAGGCTGGCAGTGTTTCTGGGGTGAATGGCGACATTGCGCTGCGGACGATTGCTGCTGGCGTTGGCCATGTGGCCTTGATTGCTGCCGGTGGTAATATCACGGATGCCGCTGATAATGGTACGGTCAATATTGCTGCGGCTGACTTGATTCTACAGGCGGGCGTGGGTATTGGCAGTGGTACCAACCACATCGAAACCACGGTGGCAGGTCTGGCCGCAGAGGCCGGTAGTGGTGGTATGTTTGTGACAGAAACCGATGATCTCGGTGTTGATGTCATCGACTTTAATGTTAACAGGGTAGGCAGCAATGCCTCTACATCCTTTAAAAACAGCACTCTGGAGGATTTGCGTACCTCAGAAAATTCCAATGGGGCCATTGTAATCAGGACCGGCGGCGATCTTGCGCTGAATGCCGGTTCTGGGAATACTCCCGCGCTGGTGGCTTCCGGTACCGGCAATGTTCTTTTGGATGTGACCGGAGACCTGACTCTTAACGCAGGGACGGATGCGGGAAGCGGTCATATCAGTCTTGTGGCTACGGACACTCTGACCCAGGCAGCGGCAGGGGATGTAAAGACGACCGGAACAGGTACCATCGATGTGCGCGCCAACGTCATCGATATGAATAACGGTGCCACGGCGACGGCACAGAACGGCAACATCCGTTATGTTTCAACCACCACGCTGGCACTGGGTGGCTTGAGCGCCAGTGGCCATGTCAGCCTGAGTGCAAGCAACATCACCGACAGCAATGGTGCGGAGAATAATGTAACCGCGGATCATCTGCGTATCGTGACCACCGGAACGGCTGACGGGCAAGGCGCCGGGACAAGCGCCAATCATCTGGAGATCAACGTCAACCGGCTGGCTGCGGATATCAAAGGCACGGATACCGGTGGTCTGTTCCTTACTGAGGCTGATGCCCTTATCATTGGTACACTGGATGCCATCAATGTGAACCGGGTCGGTACCGACGGTGCTACCCTGACTGCGACGATAGATTCGGCTCAGAGCAATCTGATTTCTGCTGGTCATCTGATCCTGCAAACGACCAGCGGAGGTATTGAAAATCTTACGGGCGTTAACGGTGGCACGATCACGACCACAGGCAACCTGCTGCTGAAAGCTGGCGGTACAACCAGCGATATCACCCTGAATGCCAATGCCACCAGCACTGCGGGCCATATCAGTGTCCATGCCGGTCAGGATCTGTTACAAAAAGCCGATATTCAGACCAACGCAGAGAACAACACCATCGATGTCCAGGCCATCCAGGCCATCACTATGGATGATGTGACCCGTGCCATCACCAATAACGGCAACATCCGTTATGCGGCCAATATCATCACCCTGGGTGGTCTGGATGCCGGAACCGGTAATGTCAGTCTGGTGGGCGGATCCATCCTGGATGGAGGGGATACCCACACCGACATCATCGCAGCCAACCTGCGTCTCAACGCTACTGTAGGCATTGGTAATGACGGCACAACGGTGAATGCCCTTGATACCCGGGTTGTTACCTTGAGTGCGTCTTCAAAAGCCAATGGTATCTTCATCAACGAGCATGACGGGCTGGTGATCGATACGGTAGCGGCCATAACCGTTAGCACGGTAGGTGCGAATGCTACAGTTTCCGGCACCACGGATGTTCTGCAGGAAGATGTCACTACCATCAATGGCTCTGTCGTCATTGAAGCGGATCAGATTACAGTGAATTCGGGAGCCTCCGAAGCAGGGAGTACGGCTTCTAAATATAATGGCATCAATGCCATTGGATCCGGGCATGTCCTGTTGAACGCCAGGGCAGGTAACTTAAGTCTGCAAGGTCAGGTTCTGGGGGATACCGGCCATGTCACCCTGCTGGCTACGGCGGTTAATGGCGTGGAGGACTCCGGCAACATTCTCATGCGGGGCCTCAGCGGTATTGTCAGCACAACAGGTAGTACAACCGGAGCCAGCGTCTATGTGAAGGCAGGTAAAGCCATCACCATGGCCGACAAGGCCACCCTGACTTCCGGCGGCGGTCATGTCTATTTTGATGCAGGCGCTAATATCCTGCTTGGCCTTATCAGTGCGGGTACTGGCAATGTGGCGCTCATCAGTGGTGGAGAGGTTCTGGACAACCAGACCCCGGTTACGACTACCAATATCATCGCCTTGGGTCTTCTGATCGATGCCCACTTCGGTGTGGCAACGGCTGACAATCGGCTGGAAACCACCGTTAGCACCTTGACCGCCAACAGCGCAGCCGGCAACATCTTCCTACACGATACCACCAGCGTGGCGACAGGGCAGGTCACGGCTACTGTCCAGCAGGTTAACAATGAAGCTGGACTGAATGTAGTAGCCAAAACACAAAGCGATGTCACCACAGATGCGGGTGCCATCGTACTGAGTGCTGTAAATAACTTGACGCTGAATGATGGTGATACTGACGGCATCGCGATCAGTACGAATGCTGGCAATGTGCTGTTGACCACCGGAGTAGGAGATGGGTTTCGGGATATCGTGCTGAATTCTGCGATTAATGCAGGTTCGGGAAATATCACGCTGACAGCACACAGAAACTTGCAAACAGCCATTGTTGATTCAAGCCAGGGTAATATCCTAACCACTGCTGGCACCATAGACCTTGGAGCCACCACCGGTGCCATCACCATGGCTGATGGCACACGAGCTGAGACCAACGGCGGCAACATCCGCCTTGAAGCTGCAAGCTATATCCAGCTTGGTCTGTTGGATGCCCGGACATCCGAGGATCGTTCAGGTTCTGGTCTTACAAATCAGACTGCCTGGGGTTCGGTCAGGGTGAAGGCGATCTCAGGTAGCATCACAGATGCTGCTGCGGCAGGTGACGGAAATACGGATATTTTTGCCAGAACCCTGCGCCTCGAAGCCGGTACAGGGGTTGGAAACGGCAGCAATCACATTGAAACAGAAGCACTTACTCTGGCAGCAAAAGCCGATAATGGCGGTATCTTTATCACAGAAGCAAGCCATATCACCGTCAATACCGTTGCAGATATGCAGGTCAGCCGTGTGGCAACGGATGGTACAAGCAGCTTAACGGCAAGCGAAGCAGATCTCTCAGATCTGACCACAGCTGCGGGTAATGGACACATCGTGCTGGTGGCTTCCGGTAATGTTCTCTTGAGATCTGGAGAAACGGTTGATTCACAGACGGATAACTTTGCGATAAGCGCCCATGGTGCCGGGAACATCCGTATTGCTTCACTGACCGGGGATGTGACGGTTGAAGAACATGCAGATATCCTCAGTGCCAGTGGTCATGTGACGATCATAGCCGATCAGAAAGCAGTTTTTGCTGCCGGGGCAGATATCCGGACGGGCAGCATCGGTACCATCAACGTGGAAGCAGGAACCGGCTCCATCACCCTGGCGGATCAGAGTCTGTTTGATGCGGGCAGCGGCAACATCCGCCTTCTGGCGGCTGTTGATGTGACCCTCGGCGGTCTGCTGACCACCGGCCATGCGGGCATCACGGCCACAGCGGGCAGCATCCTTGACGGCGGCGACCATTACGTAGATGTGGTGGCCAATGGTCTGCGCATGGTAGCGGGCACGGGCATTGGTGTGGCCGCGAACCATATCGAGACCACGGTAACAACCCTCAGCGCCCGCGCGACCTCCGGCGGTATCCATGTTCTGGAGACCGACGCGCTTATTATTGATGATGTAGAAGTAAGCGTTAGTAAGGTCGGTACCCTGGGTACGGCGGCAGCGGCAGAAGGTCAGGACGTATCTGCCACAGGCCAG
>NZ_JCANVJ010000002.1:0-239039 GCF_059569355.1 Desulfobotulus sapovorans DSM 2055
TAATCTTTCAGATAAATATCCTCATACTTGACATTTCTCCAGAGTCTTTCAACGAAAATGTTATCAAATGCCCGGCCACGTCCATCCATGCTGATTGCAATGTCTTCCTGTTTCAAAATCCCTGTAAATTGAAGGCTTGTGAATTGTGAACCCTGGTCACTGTTGAAAATTTCTGGCTTTCCATGGATTCGCAAAGCCTCTTCAAGGCAATCGACACAAAATGCAGTATCCATGGTATTGCTGACCCTGAAACTCAAAACCTTGCGACTGTACCAGTCCATGATTGCAACAAGATATACAAACCCATTGAGCAGGCGAATGTAAGTGATGTCCGTACTCCAGACCTGATTGGGCCTCACGATTGGCACACCCCGTAGCAGATAGGGATAAATTTTGTGGCCGGGCTTTCTGCGGCTTGTGTTTGGCCCAGGCATCATGCCGGCCAGTCCCATTTCCCGCATCAGGCGTTGGACACGTTTACGCCCCACTGCGTGACCATTTTTTTTGAGAATGTATACCATCCTCCGGCTTCCATAAAATGGCCGCTGTGTATATTCTTCGTCGATAAGACGGCTGAAAAGAAGGTCTTCTTTGTTTTCTGGTCTGGTTTTCTGCCTTGCGTAATGCGCTGCTCTGGATATACCGATCAGGCTGCATTGCGTTACAATGCACAGGTCGCACTCTGGATCTATCCAGGATTGACGTATTAAAGCAGGCTCATCCCGGATTTTTTTTTAAGCCAGTCAAGCTCCATTTTCAGCCGACCTATTTCACTATAAAGAGCATCCGGCTCCTCGTGGGCCGCAGAGGCCGATTTTGGGCCACGCTTGATTTCAAAGAGTTTTTTTGCCTGCTCCTGAATCTCTTTTTTCCAATGACCGACGGAAATGGGATGAACTCCATATTCCTGACCGATCTCATTGGCGGTTTTCATACCTCGTAAGGCCTCAATACCTACTTTGGCCTTAAATTCCGGACTGTGGGTTTTGCGCTTTTTACTCTGGCTCATTTTTACCTCCGTTCTGATGAGGTATGTAAGCTTAAACTGCTGTCTTGAAAACTGGGTCCACTATATTTTGGCAACGGCACACAACGTTGAGTCCAATGCCAGCAAAGGTGATTTCTGTATTGAGGCACCATCCAGCCACCATCAGGCCGCATCAAAAAACACTTCAGATCGGGCACCCCGCATACAGCGCAGGCCCCTGAGTTTGCAGTGCATTCTTAAAACTTCCGGATCTCCCACGGCGGTTCCGAACTGCTCTAAAAGGGTATTCATGGAAGATACAAAAACGGCAGCATCCAGGCCTAAGCGCTTGAGAAGGGGAGGGGCCTTCCGGCAGATACTTCCCCGTTTTTTGCGTTTAAGCTGTCTTCCTGTCCAGTCCACAAGTTCTGCATATTCATGGAAACCAAAGGGAATGGCAAAGGCCATATCCGTAAGATCATCAAAGGGGGCAAGGGAAGCTCTCGGTTTTTCCTGCTGACTATCCGGGGATGCATCCCGTGGTGTGACGGAAGGCTGAGAAGAACAGGTATCCGCATCCTTTGCCTTAAGGGCATCCAGCCGTTCTTTGATGGACGTAAAATCTGAAGTTTCAGGGGTTTCGGCCATACCCGCACGGACAGGGTTGAGATCCACATAGGCCATGGCTGCCAGAATGGCCTTTTCATCGAGAAGGGCCTGACTTTTGAAACGTCCCTCCCAGAATCTGCCGGAAATGCCCTCCTCCTGATTGGCTTTTCTTGCGATGGATTCATTGAGCATCCGCATGAACCACGAAACATCATAAAGGCGGCTTCGGTAGAGGCCTGCCAGCTCATTGAGCCTGAGCTGATCCGATGCGCTCAGGTCTTCGGTTTCTAAGAGGTAACGTCTCACCACATCCGGCCCCTTGAAAAGCTGTGTCCAGCGGGTGAAGACTTCACGATCCGACCAGGAAAGGGCACGATCCTCATCCACACGCAGTACGATGTGGTAGTGGTTGCTCATGACCGCATAGGCCGCGACATCAATGGAAAAGATGGCCGAAAGCTCCATGATGCGCTCTGCAATCCAGCCCCGTCGGTGGTCAAAGTCCATGCCGGACTGTTTGTCCTTGCCACAGAGAAAAGCCCTGCGGACACAGCGGCAGACGCAGTGATACCATGGGGTGCTTTCAAGACTGATGAGGGTGGAACGAGGGCAGGTCATGGAGGCACTCCTTTAAAGATATAATTTTGTTTTTAAAGGGAAAAATAGGATAAAGTGGGTGTCCTGTGGTTGTGGGCTTTACCAGAAACATCTGAAAACCCTGAAGTTTTACCAAAGGGTAAAGCCCAAAAAACCATTGAAGCCAAGGACAAAGTGGGTGTCCTGTGGTTGGTGGTGGTCAAGTGATTTCTGCATGAGTGGGCAGCGTTTCACGATAACGCTGATACAAGGACTCCGGAGCAATGTCAAAACCACATTCCCAGGCAAGGGTTGGCCATGAATCGAGGTAAAATTGCCCAAAAACAGCAGGATTTCTTAAAGGTTCGGCTTGCTGAAACTTAAAAATGAGATCCCCAAGATCCACCTCACCCGCTTCGCCCGTGTTGAATTCCAGATACAGCTTGAATTCCCCCCGATATTCAGCACTCTTTAAATAGACGGATTCTGTCATATGACCTCCTAAACCAGAGGGGCAATCTTGCGAAATTCGCCAGTATTCCAGATGTGCAGCAGCTCATCTTTGTGGATTTCAGCCCACTCCTGAACGAGCCCACGAACTTTTGCCGGTAAGTAACCCACAATAATATTCAAATCACTGATACTGATCGACGCACGGTACTCATTATAACGCACATGAAAATGTGGTGGATCATGTTCATCAAAATACATCAATATGATTATTCCGAGGAATCTTGAAATTTCAGGCATAAATTCTCCCAAGAGAGGCATAAAACATTCCAAGCGTCAGAATATAATCGGCATTATGGTTCCATCTGTCAAGCCAACAAAGGTCTTTTATAATACAGTGCGCCACCTTGATTCAAGAAAAAATAGTGCTCAAAAAAGTGCCTACACTATAAAGTCTCAGAGTAAATCTAAGTCCTACTGGGACAGCATATCACGACCCGAAAAAAATAACGAAGTGGGTGTCCTGTAGTTGACTAAGGACAAAGTGGGTGTCCTGTGGTTGTACTAATCATGTATTTAGAACGCTTTGCTCACCGGAAAATTGGGAGCGTAGCGAGTAATTTTTCCGAGTGCAGCAACTTGTTATGTATCCCACTCAGTAACACTCCCAATTTTTAATTACGGCGCGTTCATCAAACTCAACATATAACTGTTTGGCTGTAGAACTTCTTCTTTTTGCATCTGCACTTATAACGGATAGATCGCTTGATGTTCTGTAAGCTCGACTGTTTGAATTTAAATATTCCTTCCATCTCGAATCTTGAAATTTAACAGTTCTAATTTGTATAGAACTGGAATTTATAGGATTACTATGAATAGCCAAGTTCTCTCTGTATTTTTGGAGACTTTTTGACAGTAGTGCATCAAATCCAATTGCTATTGCAAAAGCATCTTTTACAAACTGGGATATGTCTGTTGAAGGCGTATCAGCCGAAGCAACATGTGCTGCTTTATGTCTTCTTTTTGCGGCATTCTCATACTGCTGAGCTAAGGAATAAGTGCCTAAGCCTAGCTGATTACAAATTCTTGTCATTTCCCGCCAAGGATCATCTATTTGAAAACTTTTAAGGATTTCACCAATAACTGTCTTATTAACATTTGAAGCCGCGTGGGCAAATGTGTGATTTGACAATGAATAATTAGCAGTGGCCGTTGACGATATTTTTAAGGCTTGTTCTTGAATGTAATCAATCTTATCAGAATACTTAGTTATTGGGTCTTTTGGAATTAATCCGAGCTGATGATTAAGTGCAGAAATAATTTCAAAGGTTGCTGCATTCTGAAGTTTTTCAGGTAGGTCTTGAAACGGAATTGAGCAACGACTCAATTCATTCATAGCCTCTGATGTTCGCTTCTTGACAAAATCTTCTAATGCTGCAAAACCAACAACAGCCAAACCATTTCTTAGCATTCTAGAAATAGCATTATGCTCAACCTCAGCTAACCCACGGTTTTGTGTCGCATCTGATTGAATTGAATTATTAAGACACCTTATTCGTTCAATGAAATCCATTTTTGCAGAGGACATATTAAACCTCTAAGGTGTTTAGCATATTATGTAGTATTGAAATTCTGTTTTTTATAGCTAAAGTATCTCCCGTAGATTGAGATACAGCCTTCAAAAATTCCTTATCTTCAGCGTATAATTTTGCTGTAGCTGCAATTACAGCCTCAGAATTTTGAGAAAGTATATTAATTCGAGCGTCATCAAGTAATGACACAGAAACCATCTGTGCATCGTATAAAGGAGCTATTAGCTGCTCTCTCCAACCACCATTATGAGGTTTTTCAAATGCACATTCGCCCCAAATCTTTTCACACGCAGCAATTGCGCGGTTAAACAAGGACTTATAATTTACCACATCAGAATCTTTATTCTCAGCCATAAAATCATCCATTCCTACTGAGATTTTTTTGCCAAATTTCTCCCAACGATGGAACATAGTCAAAAATCTAAGAACCATTTCCAAATCATCCATATTTCTATATGGAGTAGATTTTTTTGATGTTATTTTCATTTTTCTTTTTAAGAATTGATTATCTGACAATTCAAATAAAAGGTCGTTTAAGGGGCCAGAGTATGCAACATTCCTAATTTCTTGGGCTTTGAGTTTTTCGCCGCCAGTATTTAAGCGAAGAAATACTTCATACTTCAATTCGCTATCAGACTGCTTAAGCAACGTAATGACACGTATAAAGGGTCGAATAGAAAGAGCACGCTTAAGCTCTACAGGAAGGGCATCAAAAGAATAATCATTTAATTCGGGTATTTCTTTCAGGTCTTTAAGTTTAAATTTTCCTGAAAGAAATTCATAAATTGCAGTAATTCTCTGTTTACCATCTATTACTGTGTAAGTGCCATAATCGTCCTCTGATAGGTAAACTGGTGGAACTGGTACATTCAACAAAAATGATTCAATCAGTGCAGATTGCTTTTCGTGAGTCCAACGATCTCGTCTTTGGTAATGAGGAGCAATATCTATCGATTCATGTTTTACCATGTCTGCAATAGCCGATAGCGAAAAATCTGATTGCTGTGTTACTAAGCTATCCTGAGCTTTAGTAAATTTTTTAATTATGTCTTTCATTTACAGTTCCTATTATTTTTCAATTTCACACGGCTACCAGATAGAACTTTGAGATACATAACAGTGCAATAAGTGGAATTTTTCCATGTTATCCGTCCCTATATCTGGAAAATTTTCCACTTATTCTGATATTAAAGGCCAAAACATGGAAATCTCTGTTCAACCCTCGTCCGTTTATCAAAAAAATCCTGATTTTCCATGTATCCCGCTATCAAACCCCAAAACATGGAAAAAAGGCCAAAATACCATCCCCATCATTTTCAAGCTGCAAGTTTCCATGGTCAGACTTTTTCTTCCCATCCCCACAGCCAAAACGATCTTTTCCCCATATCCTACCCCTCCACCCAAGACAAGCTTTTATTTTCCCTCATCAAACTTTCCCCAACAAAAGAAGCTCTCCCCCCATGTTTTCCCGTCATAAACCGCACAGGGGCCAGTCCATGGATCTCCGGTTCCATGGGCTGAAAGCTCAAGGGATCGCGGAGCTGGCCGTGGCAGTGGATGCCGGATTCGTGGGTAAACACCCTATTACCCGTCACGGGCTTATCCGGCGGGAGAGGGCAGCCCGTAAGCCCTGCCACATGGCGGGAGAGGGGCCGCAGGGCTTTCGTGTTCACGCCATGGGGGATTTTTTTGAGGGTCAGGGCCATGACCAGCTCCTCAAGCCTTGCGTTTCCTGCCCGTTCGCCAAGGCCGTTCACCGTGAGGGACACGGCTTTGGCTCCGCTTTCAAGGGCGGTGAGGGCATTGGCTGTGGCCATGCCCAGATCATTGTGTCCGTGGAATTCCAGATCAAAGGGCGATTTTTCCTTTAGTCTTTCAATAAGCCGTAAAATTTCGAGGGGGCTTGCCACACCCACGGTGTCGGAAATGCGGATGCGGCGGATGGGAAAACTTTTCAGCTTTTCAAGAAGATCCAGCATGTCTTCCACAGGGGTGCGGGTGGCATCCTGAAAGCCGAGGCTCACCCCCTCAAAGCGGCTGAGGGCAAGGGGCAGAAGGGTTTCAAGGCGGGTTTCAAGAATGGCCTGATCCCAGCCCAGCACCCGGAGCTGACGGGTGGAGACGGGAAAGGCCATGTGAATCCGTTTCATGCCGCAGGCTTGGGCGGCTTCCAGATCCTTTTCATGGAGTCGGCACCAGCCAAAGATGCGCTCCTTGGGAAGGGATTTTGCGATGTGGCGGAGATACCGGGCTTCTTCGCCTCCCATGACGGGAATACCCGCTTCGATTTCATCCACCCCCGCATCCAGCAGCATGGATGCAAGGCGGATCTTTTCCGCCATGGAAAAGGCCAGCCCCGGTGTCTGCTCGCCGTCCCTTAAGGTGGTGTCGATGATGAGGGGCCGGAAAAGGGCAGGGCCTTTTTGTTCCATGGGGTCATCCTTTCAAAAAGAGCTTCCGTTTCAGGCCACAAGCCGGGCCACGGTGAGGGAGGCGGGTTTTTTCCGGATGGCTTCCGGATGGCCCGTCTGGGAAATCCTGCCCTGTTCGTACACAATGATGCGGCTGGACAGTTCCGCCGCCTCGTCCATGTCGTGGGTGACCATGAGGATGGGAAGGGGAAAGCTTTCCCGGATTTCCAGCAGAAAGCGCCGCATACTGAGGCGCAGCGGTCTGTCCAGAGCGGAAAAGGGCTCGTCCAGAAGCAGGAGATCCGGCTTTCGCAGCAGGGCACGGGCCAGCGCCACCCGCTGTTTCTGGCCGCCGGAGATTTCGTGGGGGTAGCGGGAGGCCAGCCCCTGAAGCCCGAAGCGATCCATGAGTTCCCGGCAGCGGTCTTCCTTTTCCCTCTGCGTCATGGCCGCCTTTCCGTAGAGGATGTTCCGGGCCACGGTCATGTGGGGAAAAAGGGCCAGATCCTGAAACACATACCCGAAGGGCCTTTTCTGGGGCGGAAGGTGGATGCCTCTTTGGGTGTCGCAGTACACTTTGTCCCGGAGGCGGATATGGCCCGCATCGGGCCGGATGAGACCTGCCAGCATCTGGAGGGTCATGGATTTGCCGGAGCCGGAAAAGCCCAGCAGACAGACAAGATCGTCCGCCATGTCCCAGGCCACATCTAAGGAAAAACCGGGTAGTTTTTTTTGGAGCCGGACTTCCAGTACGGGAGGACTCATGGCCCTTTTCCTTTCTTTGCGGTGCTGTGGTTGGCGATGTAGAGCAGCAGCCCGCAAACCAGGGTCATGAGGGCCACCATGAGGTGGGCGCTTGTCCAGTCGCCGCTGGCGCTTAAGCTGTAGATGGCGATGGGCAGGGTGTCTGTGCGGCCGGGAAGGTTGCCCGCCACCATGAGGGTGGCTCCGAATTCGCCCATGGCACGGGCAAAGGAGAGCACGGTTCCCGCAAGAATCCCCCGTGAGGAAAGGGGCAGGATAACCCGGAGGGCGGTTTCCCACTCTTGTCTCCCCAAAGTGAAGGAGGCATGGATGAGGGTGGCATCCACCGACTCCATGGCGGATCGGGCGGTTTTGATCATGAGGGGCAGGGCCACCACAAAGGAGGCCAGTACCGCCGCCTGCCAGGTGAACATGATGCTCCAGCCCGTCCATTCATAAAGGGGGCCGCCGATGAGTCCCCTGCGGCCAAAAAGAAGGATGAGGTAATACCCCGTCACCGTGGGCGGCAGCACAAGGGGCAGGGTGAGGAGCACGTCGAGAACCTCCTTTCCCCTGAAATCCCGTCTTGCCAGAAGATAGGCCAGCGGCAGCCCGAAAAGGAGCACCAGCAGGGTGGCGATGAGGGCCACCTGAAGGGAAAGACGCAGGGAAAAGAGAAAGGAAGGTTCCATATCTGTATGCTCCTGAGGCTGTTTCCGGAACTGGATATATCGTAAAGCGGATCGTTCACCCCGGCCCCCGGCTTCGGGAGCCTCAGTCAGCAGCCAGAGGGAGAGGGTGCCATATGGTGTTTCTGTTTCAGGAAATCACCTAAGGCAGCGGGCTGAAGCCGTGTTTTTCCAGAATCCGCCTGCCCTCATCGGAAAAAAGAAAGGCAATGAAGTCCGCCCCTGCTTTTTCCGAGGGGCTGTCCTTCACCAGAGCCACGGGATAGCGGATGGGGCTGTGGCTGTTTTCCGGAAGAAGGGCCAGAACCTGCACCCTGTTTTTGGCGGCAAGCACATCGCTGGCATAGACAAGCCCCGCATCCACTTCCCCCCTTGCCACATAATCCAGCACCTGCCGCACGTTTTCTCCGTAGATGAGCTTTTCCTGAAGAAGGGGGAGAAGCCCGTTTTTTTCCATGGCTTCATGGGCATAGCGGCCTGCGGGTACGCTTTTGGGGTTGCCCGTGGCGATGCGCTTGATGTCGTTGCTGCGAAGTCCTTCCAGATCCGAAGGCAGGTGTGCCGCACCAAGGGGCGCAATGAGCACCATGCGGTTGGCCACAAAATTCCTGCGGCTTTCCTTTCGGATGAGGCCGAGGCGTTCGGCCTCGGCCATGTCTTTCTGACTGGCGGAGGCAAAGAGGCCCACGGGCGCACCCCCTGCGATCTGCCCCAGAAGTACGCCCGATGCGGCGAAATTAAGGGTGCAGGGAACCCCGCTCTGTCGGGTGTAGGCGGCGCTGACGTCTTCAAATGCGTTTTTGAGGCTCATGGCGGCGGATATGGTGAGGGGGGCCGGGGATGCCGCCCCAGCCTGCCATGGAAGAAGGAGCGCCAAAGCGAAAAAAAGGATGCGGATACCGTTTTTCATGGTTTATTCCTTTTTGGGAATGGGATGGCGCAGGGCCACAAGCTGGGTGGCCTGCCATCCCGTATGGTGATAAAAAACAAGGGCCTGGGTGTTGCTGCGATCCGCAAGGAGCTGGATGCGGGTCATGCCCTGATCCCGGCACCAGCGGACGGCCTCCTGAATCAGCGCCGTGCCGATGCCCCGGCCCCGAAGCCCCTCTTTTACCACCAGATCCTCCAGAAGCCCCACCTCTCCGCCTTCCGCCGTGGAGATGAGGCGTTGCACCGTTACCATGCCGATGACCCGGTTTTCTTGTCTGGCCGCGAGCACAAGGGCATTTTTTTCACGGATCAGGGTGGAAAGGCCTGCGGCCTGTTTTGTGGCATCGGGTGTAAAATCCGCTTCCAGGGTGAAGAGACCCGCCAGCAGCTCCACCATGGCGGGGATGTCCGCATCAAGGGCTTTTTCAATGCTGAAGGCGGGCCTTTTGGATGTCATGGGGCCTGCCCCAGCGCAAGTTCCTGACAGATGGCCCCTGCCTCCATGGCATCGAGAATGGCGTCCACCGAAGCTTCGGAATCCACGTTTCCATACCAGACATTCTGGGGATAAACCACCATCACCGGGCCTTTTTCGCATTGCTTGAGGCAGCCCGTGCTCACCACCTGGGCATCCAGCCCCCGGTCGAGGATTTCTTCTTCAATATACGGTAAGAGGCTGGCAGCGCCTTTTTTGTGGCAGACCCCCTGGGGGTCGCCGGAAACGCGGAAGCTTGCGCATACAAGGATGGTGTGCTGGGGAAGGGCCATGGGAGTTCTCCTTTGAAGTTTGTTTAATAAAATTGGGTAAATTGCGTATTTGCAGGGGCAGGTCTTGTGTCTGCCCCAGCAAGGCCATTCATGCCCCGCATCCCCCTGCGCCAGCGCCGGAACAGGCCTTGAGGCTGCGGGTTTTGAGATGCATCAGAGATGCCCCGGAAAAGGCCGGGGTCAGGGCGGTCTCAATGAGTCCCTCCACTTCCGCCACATCCACGCCGGACTGGAGCAGCACGGTTTTCGGGCGCTCTCCAATGCCGCTCACAAGGAGCATACGGCAGTCGGACAGAAGGGCGGCCATGTCTTCCCACCGGGATTCGCCTCCGCCCTTTGCCGGTGTGATCCGGGTGTCCACCAGTTCAAAGTTTCCGTCCTGTTCCCGGAAGATCAGAAGACTTTCTGCCTCGCCAAGGTGCTGGTTCACAAGAATGCCCTCCCGGCTGGCCACGGCGATGAAGGGCCGTTTGGGGCTGAGGATGCGGCAGGAATCCTCCTTTGCTGGCATGTGGCTGTCCGGCAGTTTGGGCATGGCCTCGCAGGCTTTGAGTTTGGCCATGAGGGTGGGGCTTTCCTGTTCGCCAAGGCAGCCCACGGCGTCGGCCCGACAGCGGGTGCAGTGGGTCATTTGGGGCAGATGAATGGCCGAGGCCGTCCGTACCCTGTGCAGGAGATCCTTTCCCGGTTCTTCCAGATGGCCGAAGGCCGAGCCGGGGTTGGGGTAGTAGGGAATGCAGTTGAAGATATCCGCCCCAAGGGAGGCTGCGGTGCGGGCCACTTCCGGAATGTGGTCTTCGTTCACGCCGGGAATGAGGATGCTGTTCACCTTTACGGCAATGCCATGGGATTTGAGCCGGATCAGGGCTTCGCTCTGTTTTTCAAGGAGGATTTCGGAACCTTCCAGAGCCTGACGCACCCTTTTGCCGTGGCGGACCCAGGCATAGATGCGGCTTGCGATCTCAGGATCCACGGCGTTCATGGTCAGGGTCACATGGCTGACTTTGAGATCCGCCAGCTCTTCGATGTAAGGCCCGATGCCAAGGCCGTTGGTGGCAAGGCAGAGCAGGATGTCCGGATACTGCTGACGCACAAGGCGCAGGGTTTCCATGGTTTCACCGGCATTGGCAAAGGGGTCGCCGGGGCCTGCGATGCCCACCACGGAGATGTTCTTTTTTTCCGCAAACACATGGTCGAGATAGACCATCGCCTGATAGGGCGAAAGGATGCCGCTGGCCACTCCGGGGCGGCTTTCGTTGACGCAGTCGAATTTGCGGTCGCAGAAACGGCACTGGATATTGCACCGGGGAGCCACGGGCAGATGCACCCGTCCATGGGTTTTGCGTGCGGCCTTGTTGAAGCAGGGATGGTTATCAAAGATGGATGACATGGGAGCCTCCTTGAAAATTTTGGGTAAAAATGAGGGGGACAGGTTTCAGAGATAGGAAAACCCCACCCCAGTGGCCTCCTGCCGCACTTCGAGAATGGCATTGCAGATGCGCTCAAAAAGCTCCCGTGCGCCGCCATAGCCCAGGATGCGGATGGAGGGGCCGCCCACCCGGTCATGGATGGGAAAACCCACACGGATAAGCGGCGTCTTGGTTTTTCTCGCCATGGCGTAACCCTTGCTGGAGCCCATGAAAAAGTCCGGCGGATTTTCTCCGGCAAGCTTTTCCAGGGTGGCGTAATCGGCCCCTTCCACCACCTGCATGCCTTCCTGTTCTTCTTTGGACAGAAGACTTTTCAGTGCGTTTTTCAGATGACCGGAGCGGCTCCCGGATGCAGCCACAAGGGTTTTCACGCCGATTTCCGCAAGAAAAGGCACAAGAGCTGCCACCAGATCCTCATCCCCGAAGACCATGGCCTTGAGACCGGAGACAATTTTATGGCTGTCCACATAGGCATCAATGAGCCGGGAGCGTTCTTCCAGCAGCATTTTGGGAATGGCCTGCCCGCCGAGATCCTGAAGAAGGGCAAGAAAGCGGTCTGTGGCCCGGATGCCCACGGGAAGCCCCTGAAAATGCGGCGCAAGGCCGGATTTTCTGCCAAGGATTTTTAAAGGGGACACCTCCCGCAGGCTGGATGCGGCCCCCAGATGCAGGCCCGCTTTTGCTTCTGCCATGTTCTGCAAACTTTCCAGAGACACACCGCCACGGGGCAGGGTCTCGTATGCCTCCCACTTGCCGCCGTCGAGGGTGTCTGAGCTGTCCGGCACAAGGCAGGGGAAAAGCCCCATGAGCCCCACCAGATCCTTCAGATGACGCTGATCCGCAGGAGACAGCACGGAGGTGAAAAGGGGCAGAAGCTCTTCCCGCTTTCCGGCCATCTCCGAAGGGCCTTCCGGAAGAAGCTGTTCCATGAGGGCGGAAAGACTTTTCCAGTAGCCTTCCTCATGGCTGCCGCTGTAGCTGGGGGTGGAGGCAAAGACAAGCGGCGGACAGTCGGGGTTGGCTTTCCGGATTTCCTTCAGCATCATGGGCACATCGTCGCCAATGGTTTCCGAAAGGCAGGTGGAGGCAATGCCGATGATTTTTGGCCTGTACTGGCGCAGGATGTTGTCGATGGCCGTGCGCAGGTTGGCCCCGCCGCCGAAGATGGCCGTGTCCTCATGGAAGTTGGAGGAGGCGATGTCCACGGGTTCTTTGAAATGGCTGATCATGTAGCGGCGGATATAGGTGGCGCAGCCCTGGGAGCCATGGAGCAGGGGAACGCAGCCTTCCACACCCTTGAAGGCCAGAGCCGCCCCAAGGGGGGCACAGAGGCTGCATGCGTTTTCCGTGACGGGTTTCATGATTTCTTCGGAATGGAACATGGTGCCTCCTTTTATAGTCGGGCCTTGCGGTCAAAAAAACGGAACACGGGGCTGGTTACGGTGGCGTGCACTTCCCTTGCAAAGTTCACCATGCCCTCAAAGCCCGCCAGCGGGATTTTCCGTTCGTGGTTGTGGTCGCAGAAGCCAAGGCCAAGCTTGAAGGCAATGGGCCTTTCCTTTACCCCGCCGATGAAAAGATCGGCTCCCTTTTCCACGACGCAGGCGGAAAGCTCCAGAGGGTTGGCATCGTCCACAATGAGGGTGCCCGGTTTGCAGATCCGGGCAAGTTCCTCATATTCGTCTCCGGCTCCCGTCTGGGTACCTGCCATGACCACCTCCATGCCTAAGGCATCTAACGCCCGGATGAGGGAAAAGGCCTTGAAGGCCCCGCCCACATAGAGGGCGGCCTTTTTTCCCTGAAGATCCGTTTTATAGCGCTGGATCTCCGGCAGGATGGCCCGGATTTCCTCCCGCACCAGATCCTTGGTACGCTCCATGAGGTTCTTGTCTTCAAAAAAGGAAGCCACATCGTAAAGGGCTTTGGCCACATCCTCGATACCGAAATAGGAAACCCGGATGAAGGGAATGCCAAAGGCCTTTTCCATGTCTCTGGCAAGGCCGGTCATGGAGCCGGAGCACTGCACCACATTGAGCTTTGCCTCCGGTGCCTTCATGATTTCCTCCACCCGGCTGTCTCCGGTCATGACGGAAACCACATCGATCCCCATGCGGCGGTAATAGTCTTTGATGATCCAGGCTTCGCCGCCGATGTTGAATTCCCCCAGAATATTGATGGAAAGGGGGCGGGATGCGGGCAGAGCCTTTTGATCGAAGAGGGAGAAGAGGGCGGTGCAGGCGGCCTTGTACCCGTCCTTTTTGGTGCCCTTGAAACCTTCGGAATGGACGGGCCGCACGGGAATGCCCTTTTTGGCTTCCACCTTGCGGCAGACGGCCTCCACATCGTCGCCAATGATGCCGATGATGCAGGTGCTGTACACAAAGGCGGCTTTGGGCGCGTATTTTTCAATGAGGTGGAGGAGGGCGGCCTCCATTTTTTTTTCGCCTCCGAAGATCACATCCTTTTCTTTAAGATCCGTGGAAAAGCTTAAGCGGTGCAGCTCTGGCCCGGAAGAGAGGGCACCCCGGATGTCCCAAGTGTAGGCGGCGCAGCCGATGGGGCCGTGGACGAGATGCAGGGCATCGGCAATGGGGTAGAGCACCACCCTGGAGCCGCAGAAGACGCAAGCCCGCTGGCTGACGGAGCCTGCAAGGCTTTTGGTGTCGCAGCTCATGGTGCAGGGAGCCTCACCCGTTTTATGGATGGCGTTTTTTCTTTGTTCCAGAATGGAAAAACCTTGGTTCGGCATAAGTCCCCCTTTGCTGTACGGGCTGCGGATGGGAAGGCACACAGGGTGTTTGTGAGTGACATTGCAATCGTTTCGGATCAAAAGCTTCTCAGGCCTGTGCGAAAAGAAGCGGCAAACTGCCTGAGTCGGCGCAAAGGGCAGCGTGCGAAATCTGCTATGAAAAAAAGACTGTATCCTGCCTGTGTCGACGAGTTTTTGCCGCTTCCGCACAGGCCTGAAAGCTTCCGAATAAGATTGCGTCACGAACAAATGCCCTTTGTGCCTCAATACCCAGCACCAGTAAAAACTCACTTTCAGGCCTTGCTGTGCAGGCTCAGCTTCTTATCTCAGATCACCAGCTCAAAGGATTCTTCCGGGCTGTCCCGGTCTTTGCGATCCAGAAGGGCATCCAGAATCTTTTCCATGAGCCGGATGCCGCCCATGTAGCCCACCGTTGGAAAATAGCTGTGGCCCACCCGGTCAAAGATGGGAAAACCGAAGCGCACAAAGGGCAGATCCTCATCCCTTGCCATGTACTTGCCGTAGGTGTTGCCCATGAGCAGATCCACCGGCTCCTTTTTCATCCACTGGTGGAGAAGGAAAAGGTCACCATGGGCCTTGACGTTCACGGGTACGGGAAGGTGGGCGGTGAGCTCCCGGATTTTCTGCTCAAAGGCCTTGCCCGGTGTGCCTGTCACCACATGGACGGGGTGCATGTCCAAGGCCACCAGAAACTCCACCAGAGAGACAAGGGAGTCCGGATCGCCGAAAAGGGCCACCCGTTTCTGGTAGAACCAGGCCTGCATGTCCGTCATCACATCAAGGAGCTTTCCTCTTTCCACGGCAATGCTTTCCGGAACAGTGACGCCGCCCACCTTGCGCAGGGTATCCACAAAGCGGTCTGTGGCCTGAAGGCCGATGGGCAATTCCAGAGTATGGCAGGGGACCTTGCACTGGGCATCCAGCTTGCGGGCCGCCAGATCGGAGGCCAGAGGGCCGAGGGCGATGGTGGCCTTGCTGTCTCCGGTGGCCTTCATTTCCGCAACCGTCACGCCGCCCTTGGGGTACATGCGGAATTTTCCCGTCTGGGGCGCATTCAGCACATTGGAGGTGTCGGGAAAGACGATGGTTTTCAGGCCCATGAGCCCTGCCATGCGCTTGATTTCCTCCATGTCCGAAGGTTCCACGTATCCGGGAATGATGTTGAGGGTTTCATTCCTTTTGCCCGTGGATTCGGAGAAGGCCTTCACCATGCCCTGCACCATGTTGGCAAAACCCGTGACATGGGAGCCCACATAGCTGGGGGTGGAGGCATGGATCACATATTTGCCCTCAGGGATTTTGCCTTCATCCCTTGCCTTGATGGCGATCTGGTTGAGGTCGTCACCAATGGTTTCCGAAAGACAGGTGGTGTGCACGGCAATGACTTCCGGATCATAGACCGTGAAGATATTGTCAATGGCCTGAAGAAGGTTGGCCTGACCGCCGAAGACGGAAGCGCCTTCGGTGAAGGAGCTGGTGGCCGCCATCACGGGTTCTCTGTAGTGGCGGGTGAGGGCGGAGCGGTGATAGGCGCAGCAGCCCTGGGAACCGTGGCTGTGGGGCAGACATCCATGGAGACCCAGCGCCGCATACATGGCGCCGATGGGCTGACAGGTCTTGGCCGGGTTGATCATGAGTCCCGTGCGTTCCACGGGTTCTGCGGATGTATGACGGAGGAGCATGGGGATGTCCTTTCCTTGAATGTTGGATGCTGAACGATGCCGTGAAGGCACACAGGGTTTTTGTGCGTGACATTGCAATCGTTTCGGATCAGAGCTTTGAAGGCCTGTGCGAAAAGAAGCGGCAACTGTCCGAAGTCGGCACAAAAGGCAGCTTGCCTGAAGCCATTAGGCCAATCACAGAATTCATGCTGCCTGTGCCGACAAGTTTTGCCGCTTCCGCACAGGGCAAGAAGCTCCCGAATAAGATTGCGTCACAAACAAAGGCCCTTTGTGCCTCTCTGTTTTTCATGGAGCAAATCAAAGAGCGGTTTGTGACCGTTAAAAATTGAACCCCCGTGGGAGCGGGGAGGATTCCGACTCCCACGGGGGCCACGGGCCTCTCAGGCAACCCAGGCGTAGTTGGCGGAGAGTTCAGGTTCAGCGGCCCATGGAGGCGTGATGAAGGACCAGACCTTGGCGTTCACCATGCGCTCGATTTCCCCATAGAAATTGATGGCTCCCTTAAAGCCCGCATAGGGCCCGCCGGAGTCGTAGGAATGGAGCTGTTTCATGGGAATGCCGCTCTTCTGGATGGCGTATTTTTCCTTGATGCCCGCACAGAAGATATCCGGTTTGAAGATTTCGATGAGTCTTTCCGTTTCAAACTGACTGATGTCGTCAATGACCAGGGTGTTTTCCTTCATGTCCGGCATGAGTCCGTCATATTCCCGGAAGGCCAGCCCCTCGCTTTCGAGCTTTTTCAGGCTTTCCTCATCCTTTCTCGGCGCGTAACGTTTTGGATCCGGCGTGATGTGCAGCTCTTCGATGTTGCGGGAATCCGCATCCACCTTGATGCTGGGCAGCACCCTGCGGCCTTCGTAGTCGTCCCTGTGGCCGAACTCATAGCCCGCAGCAAGGGTTTCCATGCCCAGCTCACCGAAGAGATCCTGATAATGATGGGCGCGGGAACCGCCGACAAAGAGCATGGCCCGCTTGCCCTCACACCGGGGCTTTGCCTTTTCCAGGGCGGCTTTCACATCTGGCATTTCCGCGGCAATCACCTCTTCCACCTTTGCCTTTAGTTCCTCATCCTCAAAATACTGGGCGATTTTGCGCAGAGATTTGGCCGTGGATTCCGCACCGATAAAATTCACCTTGATCCAGGGAATCCCGAACTTGGTTTCCATCATCTCCGCCATGTAGTTGATGGAGCGGTGGCACATGATGGCATTGAGATCCGCCGTGTGGGAGTTGGCAAAGTGATCGATGGACGAGTTCCCCGAATAGGTGGAGACGAGGCTGATGCCGCAGGCATCGAGAATCCGTTCGATCTCAAAGGAGTCGCCGCCGATGTTGTATTCGCCCAGAAGGTTGATGCGGAATTTCCCCTTGCCGATGGTGTCGTCCTGTCCCACCACATGGGTGAAGATGCCGTTGTTGGCGATGTGATGCCCTGCGGACTGGCTGACACCTTTGTAGCCCTCGCAGCTGAAGGCAAAGACATTGATGCCGAGCTTTTCTTTCATTTCACGGGCCACGGCGTGAACATCGTCGCCGATGAGACCCACGGGACAGGTGGAAAAAACGGAGATGGCTTTGGGATGAAAGAGATCAAAGGCTTCCTGAATGGCCTGTTTGAGCTTTTTTTCTCCCCCAAAGACAATGTGCTCATCCTGCATGTCCGTGGTGAAGCAATAATTCATGAAGTTTTCGGCGGTATCGGATTCGGGCCGGGTCTGGTTGCGGCGGGTGAGCCAGGAGTAGTAGCCGCAGCCCACAGGCCCATGGGTGATGTTCACGATGTCCCGTGTGGGGCCCAGCACAACACCCTTGCATCCGGCGTAGGAACAGCCCCTCTGGGTGATGATGCCCGGAACCGTGCGCACATTGGCCCCTACCTCCGGCATCTTGCCCGTGCTGTCATTGCGGTTGACGAGAATCTGCTTGGCCCGTTTCCGGGCCACCTTGGTGGGGTATTTGGCGAGGATCTCGGCCTTTATCTTTTCCAGCTTTGCAGCCGTATTTTTTTCGTCGCTCATGGTCGTTTCCTTCTTTATGGGGTGGATTTTGCGGCCCTACACCTCATCCAGTACGGCTTCTCCCCGTTCACCGGTGCGGATGCGGATGGATTCTCTGGCCTGAAGGACAAAGATTCTGCCGTCTCCGGATTTTCCCGTGCGGTTGACCCGGATCAGGGTGGAAACCACCTTTTCCACAAGGCCGTCCGGCACCACGATGGAGATCATGCGTTTGGGGATGAGGCGGCTGGAATCCCCCAGCTGGGTGATGGCTTCCTCAAACCCTTTTTCCGCCCCCTTGAGCAGGGAAAAGTCCACAATCCCTTTGCCCCGGCCCAGCACTTCTTTCGCGGTCATGGAGGTGATACCCGCCTCCACCAGGGCTTTTTTGGTCTGGTTCATGCGGTTCATGCGAACGATGGCAATGACTTCCTTCATACCTGCACCTCCTCCATGCCGCCGTCCGGGCTTTCCTTGATACCGGAGCTGATGGTGTAGGCTTCGACAACGGGGGTGACAAAGATCTTCCCGTCCCCGAAGGCCCCTTTGTCGCCGCTGCGGGCCGCCTTCATGATGGTGCGGATGACGTATTCACAGTCCGTATCCTTCACCACCGTAAAGAGCAGGTCTTTTTGAAGTTCATCATAGGTGATGTCGCCGATCTTGATGCCCCGCTGTTTGCCGCGCCCTACCACGGAGAACTTGGTTACTGCGGGAAAGCCCGCTTCCATGAGGTCGGAGAGAATACGGTCTGTGCGTTCAGGCCGGACAATGGCTTTAATGAGGTGCATGGGGGGTTCTCCTTTTTTAGGTCTCGCAGATTCAGGTTACGATTTTGTAATATTTAGGGCCTGCCAAGGGCCGGTTTTTCATGTAAAAAAATAAAGATTCAGACAGATCAGATCTTAAATGTTTCTGCAAAGGCATTTGCTTCGGTATATCAGGGACACTTAACCTGCAAGCCCGTAATCCATGAGGAGCTGCTCCAGTTCTTCAATGGCCAGCGGTGTCGGGATGACGTGAAGATCGTTTTCTGAGATCTTTTTCGCCAGGGTGCGGTATTCATTGGCCTGGTCGTTGGCAGGTTCAAACTCAATCACGGTTTTGCGGTTGATCTCTGCCCGCTGCACCACATTGTCTCTGGGAACGAAATGGATCATTTTTGTGCCTAAGCGTTTGGCCAGCTCCTCAATCATTTCCTTTTCATTGTCCACGTTCCGGCTGTTGCAGATCAGTCCCCCAAGGCGCACCGTACCGGCTTCCGCAAACTTCACGATGCCTTTGCAGATGTTGTTGGCCGCATACATGGCCATCATTTCTCCGGAAACCACGATGTAGATTTCTTCGGCTTTTCCTTCCCGGATGGGCATGGCAAACCCACCGCAGACCACGTCACCGAGTACATCGTAAAAGACATAATCGAGGTTCCGGCTGTCCGCATAGGCGCCCAGCTGTTCCAGAAGGTTGATGGAGGTGATGATGCCCCGGCCCGCACAGCCCACTCCGGGTTCAGGCCCGCCGGATTCCGTGCATACCGTGTTGCAGAAACCGTCTTTTTGTACATCATCCAGGGTCACGTCTTCCCCTTCTTCCCGAAGGGTGTCCAGCACGGTGCGCTGTACCAGCCCGCCAAGGAGAAGGCGGGTGGAGTCAGCCTTGGGATCGCATCCCACAACCATGACCTTGTTTCCCATTTCCGCAAGCCCGGCCACGGTGTTCTGGGTGGTGGTGGATTTGCCGATGCCGCCTTTGCCATAGATAGCGATCTTACGCATGGTCTTTACTCCTTTATGAAAGATGAGAAGGGCATGGCCGGGGGAGAAGCGTTGCCGGCCATGATGTGTCCGGGGGATGCGATGCTGCTTTCATCTGTTCCGGACACCCCTTTCAGGGATGCCCGGTTGTGGATTTCAGGCCATTCTGTTCTGGACAAAGGCCGTGCTGGAGGCACTGTGGGCAAGTTTTTCACCGGAACCTTTTCCTGACTCAAAGGACATACCCGCTCCACTGGCCCGGAAGTCCGGATAGGCATTGCCGCCATGTTCCGTGAAATCCAGCCCTTCCATTTCTTCGGCTTCGCTGACCCGCAGGCCCATGGTGAGATCCACCAGTTTGAAGGTAAGGAAGGCCGTGGGGAAGACCCAGGCAAAGCAGGCCAGGATACCGATGAGCTGAATGCCGATCATGGTCAGACTGGTGCCGCCGGTATTGAAGAGTCCTGCGGCCAGGGTACCCCAGGCACCGCATACGCCATGGACGGAGATGGCACCCACAGGATCGTCAATGCGGATTTTTTCAAAGAAGAGGACGGAAGAGACAACCAGGGCACCTGCCACAAGGCCGATGAGGATGGAAGCGGCAGGGCCTACATTGGCACAGCCTGCGGTGATGCCCACAAGACCGGCAAGGACACCGTTTAAGCTCATACCGACTTCCGGTTTGCCGAAACGGATCCAGGAGATGACCATGGCGGCTACGGCTCCCGCTGCTGCGGCGAGGTTGGTGTTTACAAAGATGAGGGCAATGCTTTTATCTGCCGTGGTGGTGGAGCCTGCATTGAATCCGAACCAGCCCAGCCAGAGGATGAAAACGCCTAAGGCTGCCAGAGGGATGTTGTGGCCGAGGATGGGCCGGATGCGGCCATCTGCCGTGTATTTGCCGAGTCTCGGGCCAAGGACGATGGCACCTGCCAGGGCTGCCCAGCCGCCTACGGAGTGCACCACGGTGGAGCCTGCAAAGTCGATGAAACCAAGGGCTTCCAGCCAGCCGCCGCCATTGTGCAGGGAGCCCCAGGCCCAGGAGCCGAAGATGGGGTAGATAAAGGCGGTCAGCGCAATGGAATAGATAAGATACCCCGTAAATTTGGTGCGTTCTGCCATGGCACCGGACACGATGGTGGCGGCGGTGGCGGCAAAGACGACCTGGAACATCCAGAAGGCGAGGTTCCACTCCGATCCTTCACCCGTGAAATCGGAAAGAAAGAATCCGGAAGTACCGATCAGCCCACCGAAGCTGTGGCCGAACATGAGGCCGAAGCCCACGGCCCAGAAAATCAAAGAGCCGATGGAAAAATCCATGAGATTTTTCATCATGATGTTCACGGCGTTTTTGGCCCGGGTGAAGCCTGTTTCCACAAGGGCGAAACCGGCCTGCATAAAAAAGACCAGACAGGCGGCAATGAGGGTCCAGAGAAAATTGGCGTGTTCCTGAATGAGGGCAATGGCCTCGGCATTGGTGACGGGATCCGGGGCGACATCACCGGCAAGGGCCGGAGCTGCAAGGGCGATGAGAATGGATGTGGGAATGAACCAGCGCATGAGAATCTCCTCCTGGGGGGTTGATGTTTGGGAAAAGTGCCTTGCTTTTCCCTTGTATCCTTGCCCTTGGGATAATGCATGGGCTGTGCCATTCTTTGAAAATTGAATTTTATAGTTATAAAATATTGATTTTCTGTACTTTTATTTTTTCGATTTGGTTTTTCAAAAAACAGATACTGTGTTTACGGTATTTCAAATTTGTATATGGTTTGTCTGGCACGTACAAAAATGTATAGTCGATTGCTATCCTGACTCAGCCATGGCGCTTCAGATCCTGCCGTTGCCTCCATGCCCTTTCCCTGAGAGGTCAAAACAGGTACAGGATGTTCTCTTACAGCGTGACACTCATCTGGAGCATGGGAACGATAACTGAACGTACAGGCCGCTGTGGCCTGTACCGTCTCAGCTCTTCAGCGAAGCCGCTATTTCAGGGATGGATGCTATAAAAATGGATGTTACGCAGGTGTGATGTACGCGGATTGTCACGGATGGACGGGGCGGAGTGGATTCCTCTGGGGATACCAACAACGAACGCAGAAGTGGCCCTGCTGCGTTCCCACGCTGGAGCATGGGAACAACAGCCGAAGCCAGGGGATGATCAGTAAAAAAAAAGGGGGATATTCCGGAATCAGGGAAGGAGAATTTTTTCGTATCAGAACATGGCTTCCAGAAAACTTTCCGGATCAAAGGGCTGGAGATCTTCCAGTCCTTCCCCCACACCGATGTATCGGATGGGAAGGCCCAGATGCTTTTGTATGGCAATGACGATACCGCCCTTTGCCGTTCCGTCGAGTTTGGTGAGGACGAGACCGGTGAGTCCAACGGCTTCATGGAAGATTTCCGCCTGACGCAGGGCATTCTGGCCCGTTGTGGCGTCGAGAACGAGAAGGGTCTCATGGGGAGCGCCGGGCATACGCTTGTCAAGGGTACGCCGGATTTTTTTCAGTTCTTCCATGAGGTTGACCTTGTTGTGCAGCCGACCTGCCGTATCCACAATGACAAGATCGGCCTTGCGGGCCAGGGCCGCGTCCAGGGCATCATAGGCCACGGATGCGGGGTCTGAATTGTCCTTGTGGCGGATAAGCCCTGCACCGCTGCGTTCTGCCCAGAGGGCCAGCTGTTCACCGGCTGCGGCCCGGAAGGTATCCCCGGCGGCCAGGAGTACCTTTTTGCCCTTTCGGGTATGGAGAGCGGCCAGTTTGCCGATGGTGGTGGTTTTCCCCACACCATTGACCCCCACTACCAGCAGCACATGGGGAGAAGCAGAAGGGCAGGGAAGGTCTGTCTGGGTCGGGGCCTCCCAGGCCATTTCCCTTAAGATTTCCTCTTTAAGAATCTTTTTAAGATCCGCAGCACTCTGCACCCGCCCCCGCACTCCCCGGATACGTTCTACAATCGCAAGGCTGCTTTCCACGCCGAGATCTGCGGTGATGAGATTTTCTTCCAGGGTTTCAAGGAGATTCTCATCCAGTTTACGACCGAGAAGAAGATCATCCACATCCGTTGTCAGCAGCTCCCGGGTTTTGGAAAGTCCTTCCCTGAGGCGCAGAAAAAGTCCCCTGGAGGCTTTAGCCTCTGCCTGGGGCCGGGGGGCTGTTTCTCCGGGAATCTGTTCTTCCTGCCGGGATTCACAGAAAGTGTCTCCCTGAGGGGGTACTTCTGCGCTGTCCGGGGTATCCGGCAGGTCGGTAACATTCGGTTTTTCAGATTCCTGGATGGCACTGTCTTTGGCGGTTTTCTTTTTACCGAAAAGGGAAAAACCCATGTGTATCGTTCCTCATTCTTCTGAAGGACGTGAAAATGATGAAAGGCGTAAAAATCAGAGAATCTGGCTGAGAAAGAGGCGTGCCCGCTCATTTCTGGCATTTTTGAAGAAATGCTCCGGTGTCCCGACTTCAATGATTTCCCCCATATCCATGAAAATCACCCGATCCGCAACTTCACGGGCAAACCCCATTTCATGGGTGACCACCACCATGGTCATGCCTTCCCTGGCAAGGGTCTTCATAACGTCCAGAACTTCACCGACCATTTCCGGATCCAGTGCAGACGTGGGTTCATCAAAGAGCATGACTTTGGGATCCATGGCCAGTGCCCTGGCAATGGCCACCCGCTGCTGCTGCCCTCCGGAGAGCTGCCCGGGATGGACATGGGCCTTGTCCCGGATTCCCACTTTATCCAGAAGGTTGTAAGCCTTTTCCATGGATTCTTCTTTGGGCCTTTTGCGCACCACTTCCTGGGCGAGACGGATGTTTTCCAGAACGGTTTTGTGGGGAAAGAGATTGAAGCTCTGGAAAACCATGCCCACTTCCTCCCGCACCGCATTGATGTTGGTGGCAGGATCCAGGATATCAAGGCCGTCAATGACAATATGCCCGCTGTCGGCTTTTTCCAGCTGGTTCAGGCAGCGCAGGAAAGTGCTTTTTCCCGATCCGGAAGGGCCGATTACCACCACCACCTCACCCTGGGCAATCTCGCAGGAAACATCTTTCAGGGCATAGACCTTGTGGGGAACATGGAAGGTTTTAAAGATATTTTTAACGGAAATCATCGGGCAGCCGTTTTCCTTTTCAAGACTCAGGGGTTGTTGAAAGAACCCCGGTTTTTCCGGAATTCGGCGCTAAGGTAGCAGATTCCCATGCCAAGGAGAAGTAAACTTTTCAAAAAAGAAGATGGCTGGGAAAACCTTTTGCATGGAAGTTTTTCTGGAAATCCGCTAGAAAGACAGGGTATGTGTTCTGAATGTTCTGATGCGTATTTTGCCCTGGATTCAGGCTGGAGAATATTATCCCGCCCTCAAGCGTCTGTGGATGGGGAATACTATGGAAACAAAAGATTATCATCTTTTTCTGAACCTGGTCTCAAGATCCTGCATCGCGGCTTTAAGGGAGATGGCGGAAAAGAAAATCCCCCTGAGTGCCGATGCCCTTACGGACATGCTGACCCGGCAGGAGGCTCTGAATGCGGAAACCTTTTCCCGTGTTTCTCCGGGAGATGCGGATTTAAAAGCCCGTTATGAGCGTCTCAGACATCAAAAAGAAACCCTCCTCAAGGATCACGGTTTTCTCGAGGAAAAGCTTCAGAAAACGGATCGTTTTTATCGCAGAACCCTTCTGCTTTTTGCGGAAATGCAGCGTACGGGCTGTGACGCGGAACTGGAGGCGGCGAGCAACCGTTTCCGGAAACTGGTGCGGGAAAATGCGGGGCTTGCCATTCTCGAAAAGGCCTTTGCCGAGCTGAAGGATCAGGCTTTTCGGGCGGCTTCCAGCTGTGAGGAAGAGAGGGACGAGAAAAAAGGATTTTTTCGCCGTCTTTTCAAAGATACCCGCCCGGACAGTTCTTCCCTGCTGGAAACCCTGAGGGAATCTTTTCAGGAAATTACGGACAATCTGAGACTGAACCTCGATGCGGGATTTTCTCCAAGAATCCGGAAAATCAATGAGACCCTTCAGGAAGCGGGCAATATCGATGATTTTCTGCTGGTTCGAAGGGATATCATTGATCTTGTATCCGACTATGTCGCCACCATGCAGAATGAGCGGGAAGCTGCTGCTGCCGTGATACGGGAAATTGCCGGTCGTCTGGAGGACATGGAAAAACTGGTGCTTTCCGCCTTCATGCAGCAGATGACGGCGGATGTGGATGCCAGCAGAACCTTTTCCGTAAACCTTGCAGGTCATCTTCAGGATCTGGATCACAAGGCCAATTTTGCCAAAACCCTTGCAGAACTGAAGGATGCGGTGGTTTCCCGGCTCAATACCATTCAGGAAGTGCTGGCCCGGAAACAGTCCGAAGACGAGAAAAGAAAAGAAGAATCTGAAACGCGGTACAAGACCATGCAGAAAGGTCTTTTTCAGATGCGGGATGAAATTGTCCGTGTCAATGAAAAATCCCGAATCCTGGAAGCGGAACTTCTGCGGGATCCCCTTACCGGCGCCTACAACCGCAGGGCCTATGACCGTCATGTAAACGAGGAGATGGATCGTTTTAAACGCTATGGAACCGTCTTTTCCCTGCTTATGTTCGATGTGGATCACTTCAAAAAGGTAAACGATTCCTATGGGCATGATGTGGGGGATAAATGTCTGAAGGCCATCATCGAAAAAGTCCGGCCTGTTTTAAGAGGCAGTGATTTTCTGGCCCGCTTCGGCGGAGAAGAATTCATCGTGGTGCTGCCGGAAACGGGTGAAAAGGGAGCCCTGGAAACGGGTGAAAAAATCCGGATGGCCGTGGAGTCCATTGCGTTTTACCATAAAGAAGAAAAAGTGCAGATTACCATCAGCGTGGGCGGTACAACGGTACGTCAGGACGATACGGGATATGATGTGATGTTTGCCCGTACGGACAAGGCCCTGTACGATGCCAAAAACACGGGCCGTAACCGGACTATTGTGGTATAACAGCGGTCATGATTCCGTCAGAGAACTGATCTTTCCGTTACAGTATATGACCCTCCCTTTCCCCTGTTCCCTGACAGGCGAAAGGGATTTTTATGGAACCTGCCCCTGCCTGGACTGGCAGACGGAATTTTTTAAAATGAAGAAAGGGTGACAGCATGGCTTTTCAGGAGATCCCGGAGTATCTGAAAAAACCTGAAGTTCAGAACCTTCTGAATGGAAAAAGCCTGGAAACGAAAGGGCGGATGGCCTATCAACCCGCTGTCTGCTCCGTATTGCAGGGAAAAAGTACGGCGCTTGAAGAGGTGGATACCTTTCATTTTGAGCGTCATGCCGAAACCCGGATTCAGCTTCCCGGTATTGCCGGAAATCCTGTGCAGCGCATTGTGAGGGTGAAAGAGGACAGTGACGGGGCGAAAGCCTGTCTCAGAAAACGGAAAATCGGTATCGTACTCTCCGGAGGGCCTGCACCGGGAGGACACAATGTCATTGCAGGACTGTTTGATGCGGCAAAACAGGCCAACCCTGAAAATGAGGTTTTTGGTTTTCTCATGGGGCCTGAGGGAGTGATTGAGGGCCGGGGCATTCCCATCACGGCGGACCGGGTGGACAGGTACCGCAACCGTGGTGGTTTTTCCATGATCCATACGGGCAGAACCAAAATCGACTCGGAAGAAAAGGTGAGGTTTTCCAGGGAAAGCTGCAAGGCTCTCGGCATCGACAGCCTTGTCATTGTGGGAGGGGATGACTCCAATACCAATGCGGCCTTTCTGGCCCAGGCCCTGCTTGCGGACGGCATACAGGTCATCGGGGTTCCCAAAACCATCGATGGCGATATTCAGGTGCAGGACAGCCGGGGACAGAACCTCTGTGCGGTGAGTTTCGGATTCCATACCGCTGCCCTGGCCTTTTCACGGGACATTGCCAACCTCTGCACCGATGCGTCCAGTGATGTGAAGTACTGGCATATCTGCAAGGTCATGGGCAGGGTGGCCAGCCATCTGGCCCTGGAAACGGCACTCCAGACCCATGCGACCCTGACCCTGATCGGTGAGGAGCTGGCGGATTTTGTGGATGAGGAAAGACTTGAGGCGGCCAGTGCCAGAGGGGAAACGGACTATACGGCCTACGGCATGACCCTGCGTCACCTTTCCCGTATGATCTGTGATGCCATTGTGCGCCGGGCTGCTGCGGGAAAAAACTACGGGGTGCTGGTGATTCCCGAGGGACTCCTTGAATTCATCAACGAGATTCAGATGCTGATCATCAAGCTCTCCACCCTCATGGCGGAATACAACCGCACCCACGACAACTCTTTCCATAAAGCCCTTCCCACCCTGGAAAACAAGATCGATTACCTGCGCCGCATGGCCAGGGAGGCCGAAGAGAAGAACACCATTTCCGTGTGGAACAAACGGGATGATGAATTTTTTGATGATATCCCGGCATTTTTCAAGGAAGGCCTGCTGACGGAGCGGGACAGCCATGGAAATTTTCAATTTTCCCAGGTGGAGACGGACAAGATTCTCATGGGCCTTGTCAAGGACTACCTTGGGATTCTGAAGGAAAAGGGAATTTACAAGATGGGTATTGAGCGGGACTGGTATGAGAAAACCCTTTCCCGATCCGGATATGATCCGGAACGCTTTGGCCCTGTGCTGTTCCGGAACTGGGAAGAGCAGGGGAAAGCCCTCCTTGTCCGCAGAGAGCTCATCTCCGTCAAGACCCTGGGGCTGGCTCTGGAAAAGGCCAGACTGCTGGGCCCGGATCAGCCTGTTCCCGCCCCCCTTGTGAAGGTATTCCGCCAATCAGAGCCGGAGTTCCGCATGCAGCCCCATTTTTACGGGTATGATGGCAGGGGATCCGACCCCAGTCCCTTTGACTGCGATTACACCTACAACCTCGGACGAACGGTCTTTGCCCTGCTGGCAGGGGGAGCAACGGGTCAGATGGCGGTGATCCGGAATCTCGAAAAGGATGTGGAGGCCTGGGAGCCCATGGGGATTCCCCTGGCGAGCCTCATGCATCTGGAAGAGCGTAAGGGGAAGATGGTGCTGGTCATGGAAAAAAAGGTGGTGGATGTGAACTCAAGGGCCTTTCTCCTGTTCAAGGCCATGGAGGAAAGCTGGCTGGGCGCCTCTTCTGATGAAGACCCCTGCCGTGGGCCGGATCCCATCTGGATGGAAGGTGAGAAAACAAAGCCCCTGACCCTGCTCTTGAACGGGGTGAGCTGAGGGGCTGGCCCCATGTCCTTCCGGATGGGTGTTTTGGGCCTTACCGGGGTCATGGCCTGAAGGCATTCTTTTGATGTTCATGCGATGTGCGTTACCGTACATCCGCTTTCATGCCCGGTAAAAGGGGTATGGATCAACAGACAGAAAAAGGAGACAGGTATGGAAAAGATTCATGTACTTGGCATCTGTGGCAGCCTGCGGAAACAGTCCACCAATATGGGGCTTTTACGGTATGCCCAGACTCAGGCTCCGGAGGGGATGGAAATTTCCATTGCGGATTTGTCTGAAATTCCTTTTTACAACAGTGACATCAAGGAAAAACCCGAAGCCGTTCTGCGTTTTCTCACCCAGCTTGAGAAGGCGGAGGCCCTGCTTCTGGCCTGCCCGGAATACAACTACTCCATGGCACCCGCCCTGAAAAATGCCCTGGACTGGGCATCCCGTGAGCCGGAAAACCGCCTTCTTTCCGGAAAACCCGCAGCCATCCTGGGAGCAGGGGGAGGCATGGGGACGGCAAGGGCCCAGTACCATCTCAGACAGGTCTGTGTTTTTCTCAATCTTCATGTCCTCAACGGGCCGGAAGTTTTCTGCAACGCTTTTGCAGGAGGCTTTGACGGAGAAGGGGATCTGGTGGATGAGCGCTTGCAGAAGCAGGTGAAAAAACTTCTTGAAGCCCTGAAGGTCTGGACGCTGAAGCTCCGGTAAGCGGAGCGTAATGGAAATTGCTCCAGTCCTTATGAAGGTTCTGATGATCCGCCCATCCTGGAGGGAAGTTGTAGAATTTCCTGAAGATGGGCGGATCTGTTACTAATAAGACAGAAACCAACCCGACAAAGCATCCGCTGTTTCAGGTCTGATCACAACAATCAGGCATTTTTATCTATGTCGAGTGGAAAATGAACTTTTTAGTAGCAGGGGATCGGAAGGACAAAGTAGATGTCCTGTAGTTTAATCAAAATCCTGAATCCAGGTAAAAAGCAGGGGTTTCCTATGGAGAAATCCTGCCTTGAAACTGCCTGAAAAAATCAGGTTTCAGGTGATATCTGTCTTGATACTTACCGTGGGGATTTTCAGGGGTGTTCTGTCGGATAAAAAGAGATCCAGGCCTTGCGCTGTCATGGGCTTCAGTCCTCCCCCCCACCCATTTTCAGGTGGGAGGGGGGAAAAATCTTAAACGTTACAGGGAAAAAATACGGGTAAGATCAGAAAGGCATCCAGAGCATGTTATGCCGGTCCCGTCTGCTGTGTACCCCCCTTTAAGGCTTCCGTAAGTCCGTTGATGTCTCCGGGTCTGATGCCGATTTCCGCCAGCAGGGAATCCAGAATAGGGGCCTGGGCGCGGTAGCGGAGCGCGCTGTTCACCACCTGATCCGCAAGGGAGCCTTTGCCGCTTTCCTCTTCGCCTGCCTGTCCGCTGCCACTGCCCCCGAGGCCGTTCACCTGAAGGATGCGGATATCGCTGATCTGTTCCATGGGCTTCACACTCTGGGCAATGATTTCCGGCAGATGCTGGATCAGGGCAAGGCGTACCTCCATGGCCACCTGTTCCGGTGAGAGCAGGTTGGCTGCGGTGTTGAGGGCCTGCTTGCCTTCGGCTTCCACGGCGTATCTGCGGGCTGCGGCATCGGCCAGCAGCATTTCCGCATCTGCCTTGCCCTTTGCTTCCAGGCGTTCCTTGTCCGCATGCCCCTGGGCCGCAAGACGCAGAGCCTCGGCCTGATCGATGGCCGCCTTTTTCTGGGCTTCTGCGGTAACGGTGAGCTGGATGGCTTCCTTTTCCGCCTTCTGACGGGCCTGTACCAGTTCCACCTGTTTTTCCCTTTCCGCCCTTTCCGTATCCCGGACGGTGATGACCCCTTCTTCCTCCTTTACCGCCAAAGCCCTGGCCCGGTCGGCTTCCGCCTTGGCTTCGGATTCCTCGCGGGATTTTTGGGCAACGGCAATGGCCTTTTCCTGTTCGGCCAGTTCCACAGCCTTACGCCGCTCGATTTCCGCCTGTTCCAGGGTTCTCGATTTGGCGATCTCCATGGCCTTGATGGACTGTTCCTTCTGGATTTTTTCGTTTTCGATATCCCGTTCGGAAAGAATCTGCTTCAGGTCGATTTCCCGCTGGGAAGCAATGCGTGCCTCCTGGGCTTCGCGCTTCTTCTCAGCCTCTTCCCGGGCGATTTCTGCGGACTGGGACGCCTTGCGGATGGACACCTCACGTTCCTGTTCCAGCCGTGCATATTCTTCTTCGCGGGAAATCTGGAACCGTGCCCGCTCGGCCTCAAGGTTTTTCTGGCGAATGGCGAGATCCGTTTCCTGCTCGATGTCATTGCGTTTCTTGCGGCGGGATTCAATGGCTTCGGTGAGTTTGGTGAGACCTTCGGCATCAAAGGCGTTCTGGGCGTTGAAGTGCTCAAAGGCGGTCTGATCCAGGCCGGTGAGGGACACGGATTCCAGCTCCAGGCCGTTTTTTAAAAGATCCTCGGACACCACCTGCTGCACCTTCTGCACAAAATCCACCCGTTTTTCGTGCAGTTCCTCCATGGCCATTTCCGCAGCAACAGCCCTTAAGGCATCCACGAATTTGCCTTCCACCAGTTCTTTCAGCTCTGCTGGGTTCATGGTTTTAAGGCCCAGGGTCTGGGCAGCGTTGGCGATGGATTCGCTGATGGGCTTCACCCGCACATAAAATTCCGCCGTCACATCCACCCGCATACGGTCTCTGGTGATGAGGGCCTGTTCCGCAGCCCTGCGGACTTCAAGGCGCAGGGTGTTCATGTTCACGGGAATGATTTCATGCAGTACGGGAAGCACCATGGCACCGCCGTCCACGATGACCTTTTCGCCCCCAAAGCCCGTGCGGACAAAGGAGACTTCCTTGGTGGCCCTTTTGTAAAGACGGGCAAGGAGGATTAAAAGGATAAAGCCGACGGTGACCAGCACACCTGCAAGAAAGAAAAATTCTGTCATGGATGGACTCCTTTTGTTGATGGGGATCAGGGAAGATCGGAAAGAAGGGGACTGGGGTTGGCAATGGCCTTGTAGATATGATCCTGCATGGATACGAGCAAAACCTCCTCGCCCATGTTAAAGACGGCATCCGCATTGTCCGGTTCCACAAGAAAATAGTGGGTCTGGCCATGCTCATCCCGGGTTTTGGCCTCTGCGGGCTGTCCCTTGCTGGCCGTACCCAGGGTGATGACAGCCACCTTACCGATGAGACTTGTGCGGGAAACGGCGCGGGTTTCGTCTTTGGGCAGGATGCGGCGGAGGATGCCGCCGAAAAAGCGGGTCAGACCGAGGCTTAAAAAAAGTACGGGAATGGCCGGAATCCATCCCGGCAGATAATGGCCTGTAAGGGATCTGAGGCCTGACTGAAAAAAAAGCCCCAGAGTTCCGAAGCTGGCCAGGAAAAGTACCAGCAGCATGAGAACGGGCACTTCCCGGATTCTGAGCCAGCCGAGAAGTTTGCCAAGGCCGGTGTCCACATGGCCCACATCCGCATCCGGGAGGAAGCTGTCCAGTACGGAAGAGCCGCTCATGCCACCCAGGGCCGCAAGCCCTTCCAGAATGCCGATGAAGAGCATCAGGGCAAGGGAGAGGGAAAACAGCAGATTTTCAGTTGAGGCAAGATGTTCCCACATCAGGGTTTTTCCATTTTAAGGGCTGCAAGCCTTTCGGCGATGGCATGTTTACGACTAAGCTCCTCCAGTTCGGCAAGCTTTGCCGCAGACCCCGTATGCCGGTTCCGTCCGGGAAGACCGGAGGCGTTTTCAAGGATTCTGTCAAAAAGAGAGCCTGCCTTTTCCGCTTTGGCATCCAGGGAAGGGGACTCCGGGGAGGGAAGACTGCCCCCCTCTTCTGTCCGGGCCTTGCGGAAGGCCTGGATTTCCGAATGCATTTCCCGTTTTTTGGCCTGAAGAGCCTGAATGAAGCCCTCAAGCTCTTTTTCCCTTTTGCCACAGGCCTCAATGGAAGCACTCAGAACGGGAATCCGTGCCTCAATGTCCATCTGCTCGGCAATCCCCGTTTCCGCAAGATCATCCCTTCCCTGGGAGACCGCCACCTCAATCTGTGCGCTCAGGGCCTCGTGTTTGCTTTTTTCTTCACTGAGGCGTTTGTCCGCCAGATGCTTCTGGGCCAGCTGACGGCCCAGTTCTGCCCTTGCTTCCTCCATCACCGTATCCATTTCCCGGATGGCTTCTTCCATCAGACTTTCCGGTGCGGTGTTCTCAAAGGATGCGACCAGGCTGTTCATACTGGCGCTGACAAGGCGGGTAACCCGTTTTCCGATACTTTCACCCATGTTTTCCTCCTTCCCGAATGCGGGATTTTCAGGGGATTTTTGGTGCTGTTACGGACGAAACTGTGATCCTGACTTCCGAGACGCCAGAGGCGTGTTTTCGGATAATGAAAAGGGGGGATGCTGATGTACGGCGCATGTTCAGGGCTGCACAATGTTTTTGCGGTAAAAAAGACCGAGCTTGCTGTCTTCCTGAAGAATATGGACGAGAATCCACTGGGACATGAGGAGATCCAGATCCTTTTTCAGTTCTTCAAGATTTTTGCTTTCTTTGAGGAGCCTGATCATGTCCTGACGGATGGTGGCGTGCAGCCCGGTATGGTAGGCAAGGTCGGGATAGCCCCATTCCCGCATCCGTTCTTCTTCTGCGTCAAAATGAACCCGGATATAGTCCATCAGAGCCTGAATAGAAGCTTTGAGTTCGGAAAAACTTCGCTGGGGATCCATGAGGCTTACAATACGGTTGGCCAGATCAAAGAGCATGCGGTGCTGGGCGTCGATTTCCGGATCACCAATGGCGTAATCCGCTTGCCATGCAAAGGGGTGGGACACGGGCGGCCTCCTGAAAGAAGTTTTTTAAGATACGCGTATTCTATATCAGACTTTTGGATGGCCCGGCAATCCATGTCTGAAAAATTCCGGATCCGGAAGCTGCTGTTTTTCTTTCCGCCGGTCTTGTTACGGCGTTTTTGCGGAAAAAAGATTGCAATGCTTTTTCAGGCCATTATGATAGCATCCCTGTCCGGTGAGCTCTGGCTCCGGCAAAGCCTGGGAGATGAAAACACAGGCCAGAATGCCTATCTCGGGGGAGGTGGATATTTAATCGTCTGTTTTTCAAACGTTTTTTTATTTATTTCATGCGGAATTCTTATCGGATACCGTCATCAAAGGATCAGAAGGTGGAAACAGAAGCCTTGTTTTTTGGAATGGATAAAAGGGAGATCGGTTTTTTACGGTTTCTGCTGGAAGCGTATGACGGCATAGCCGCACTGACCACACTGGACGGGGAACGGGGTCTTGTGATGGTACGTATCGCTCCGGGGTGCACTCCGCTTGTGCGGGAAATCATCGCATCCCTTGATTCGGAAACACCACTTACTCCCTTCACGGAAGGGGAGGTGATCTCCATGGGGTTTTCCACCGTCCTGTGTCCTGTCTGAGTACGTTTTGGGGGAAAAAATGAAGTTTTTTTATGTTTTTACCATCGGATGCCAGATGAACACCTATGACTCCGATCTTTTTTACCGTCTTCTTGCGCCCATGGGCTACGCTCCGGTGGAGAGGCCGGAGGATGCGGATCTTGTGATGGTCAATACCTGTGCCATCCGGGCCAAGGCCGAAGACAAGGCCTTCAGCTTCATTGGCCGTCTTCAGGCCATCAAGGCCGCAAGGCCGGATTTCCGCATTGGTGTGGCAGGCTGTGTGGCACAGCAGGAAGGGGCAAAAATTCTGGCGCGTGCTCCCTATGTGGATTTTGTGCTGGGTACCCATGCCATCTGGCGTCTGCCTGAAATCGTCGGCAGGGTACAGGCGGAGGGTGTCCGGGTGGTGGATGTGGAGATGCACGAGGGGCTTCAAGAAAGTCATCCGGAGGAACCGGGGAGCGCTTCCGGGATTTCGGATTTTGTTACCATCATGCGGGGATGTGATAATTTCTGCACTTACTGTGTTGTCCCTTATGTGCGGGGCCGGGAGATGAGCCGTCCTCCGGAAGTCATTGTGGAGGAAGTACGGCGCAAGGTGGCTTCCGGAGTACGGGAGATCACCCTTCTGGGGCAGAATGTGAACAGCTACGGTAAAAAGGAGGGGCTCCCGGACTTTCCGGAACTGCTGCGGCGGGTAGCGGATGTGGAAGGGCTTTTGCGTCTGCGTTTTGCCACCTCTCACCCCAAGGATCTTTCCGATGGCCTGATTCAGGCCTTTGCCCATATTCCCACACTCTGCCGTCACCTGCACCTGCCTGTGCAGTCCGGCTCCACGGCTGTGCTTTCCCGCATGAACCGCAAGTACAGCAGGGAACATTATCTGGAGCGTATCACCCGGCTGAGGGAAGTCTGCCCGGATATCAGTTTGAGTACGGACATGATTGTCGGCTTTCCCGGAGAAAGCCCTGGAGATTTTGAGGACACCCTTTCCCTTGTGGAAACCGTCCGGTATGACGGTGTGTTTGCCTTTGCCTATTCGGACAGGCCCAATGCCAAGGCTGCGGGTTTTGGTGACAAGGTGCCGGAAAAAGAAAAACGCAGCCGCCTTGCCAGCCTTCTTAAGACCCAGGATGCCATCACACGGGAAAAAAATGAGGCCTGGGTGGGCAGAACTGTGGAAGTGCTGGTGGAAGGGAAGAATCAGAGGCGTATGGAACTGGAGACAGCACTGGAAAGGGAGCGGTTTACGGGCCGTACCCAGGGCAACAAGGTGGTACATGCCCTTTTGCCCGAAGGAATGGACTCCCCCGTTGGCACATGCATTCAGGTTCGCATTGACCGGGCCCTCGGGCATTCGCTTCTGGGAACCTGCCTGCCCGTGAATTCGAGCCTGTGATGATGAGAGGAGGTTTGTTGTGTTTCGTGTGGAAATTGTCGGTTTGAGTCTGGATCCGGAAAGCCATGAACCCGTTATGGTTCTGAAGAGAAGCGATGGGGATGAGGCGGTGACTCTGGTGATCGGGCATTTTGAGGCTGCCAGTATTGTGGCTGCCCTGCGGAAGGAAACCCAGACACGGCCCCTTACCCATGATCTCTTTGCAAAATTTATCCGTGAAACCGGGTATCGTATGCTCAGGGCTGAGGTGGTGGATATGGAGGAGGACGTCTTTTTTGCCAGAATTTATCTGGGATCGGATACGGAAGACTCCTTTTATATGGATGCAAGGCCCAGTGATGCCGTAGCCCTTGCCCTGAGGTTTTCCGTTCCGGTATTCATGGATGACCGGGTATGGGAGAAATGGCATCATGCGGGGCAGACCCTGGAGGCTCCCATGGGGGAGGCTGTGGACACCAGTGAGGAAGGCCAGAGATGGTCCCATGTTCTTGAAGGAACCGATCCTGAAAGCTTCGGCCATGCCTGAGTGCCATGGCATCCGATCTCATGTGGTATATCAATAAATGGGTTTTATGCAGCAAGAGGATAAGAGGAAAGTATAGGGCTTTTCCATATCGGGGACAGGGTTTCAGGATTTGTCCGGGAGCGCCTGCGGGATGCGGGCGCTCCCTAAAAATTTTCAGAACTATGAACTGGAAAGCACAGGAAAAGCTGTCAGGAGTGCTTATCCATGGAGTCCCCTTCCCGTTCCCTTAAAGGCCAGCTCGCTGAAAATTTCGCTGAAGCTGGGATGGGCATGCAGGGTTTCGGCCAGATCCTTCAGCTTCAGCCCCCTGGACACCGCCAGGGTCGCTTCCGCCACCAGTTCTGTGGCATGACGTCCCACCAGATGACAGCCTACAATCCTGCCGCTTCCCTCTTCTGTCACCATGATGGCCTCACCGGAGAGGGCATCCGTGGCATGGGCCTTTCCCATGCTGCGGAAAAGCACCGCTGTACTGCGTGCGGTGAGACCTTTCGCCCTGGCCTTTTCGAGAGACAATCCCACAAAAGCGACCTCCGGTTCCGTAAAGATGGCCGAAGGCGTGGCGCTGTAATCCATGAGCCGTTTTCCGCCCATGGCGTTCTCTGCTGCCACATCCCCTTCCATGGAGGCCACATGGGCCAGCATGACTCTTTCGGGACCTGTGACATCCCCAATGGCAAAGACACCCGGAACAGCGGTTTCCATGGCGTCGTTTACCGGGATATAGCCCCTGGCGTCCGTTTGCAGGTTCAGGGTTTCAAGGCCCAGATCTTCGGTATTGGGGCTGCGTCCGACACAGAGAACCAGGCAGTCGGCATGGATCTCTTCTCCGCTGGTTTCCGGAGCCGCAGTCTTTTGCAGCTCAAGGCGCAGTCCCTGATGTTTCTGTTCCATGGAGACGATTTTTTTACCCGTATGCAGACCGATTCCCCGCTTTTTGAATTCCCGCATCAGCAGTCTGGAGGCTCCGGGGTCCAGATCAGGGAGGGGCAGAATGCGGTCTGCCATTTCCACAAGGTCAACCTTGCAGCCGAGACCGGAAAGAATGGAGGCGAATTCACATCCCACCACACCGGCTCCGAGGATGACGGCGGATGCGGGCAGGGATTTCATGCGCAGAAAATCGTTGGAAGAAAGGCAGAATATGCCGTCTACAGGAAGAGAAGGAAGGCTTGCCGGCCGGGTTCCCGGGGCAAGAATCAGACGATCCCATGCCAGGGTTTCCCGGCTTTCCCCAGAGGTGATGGAAAGCAGGCCTTCCTTTTCAATGCGGGCCTTTCCATAGACCACCCTGATTTTATGGTGCCTGAGCAGGGATTCAATGCCTTTTTGCTGGGTCAGGATGACGGATGCCTGTCGGGTCTGCAAAGCCTCCATATTGAGCCGGGGGGCACGTTCCAGCTCAATACCAAAACGGGAGGCATGACGTATCTCCTGCATCAGGGCTGCGGCACTGACCATCACCTTGGAAGGAATGCAGCCCCAGTTCAGACAGGTGCCTCCCAGGGCTTCCTTTTCCACCAGTGTGACGTCGGCTCCGGCCTGGGCTGCGCGAATGGCCGCCACATAGCCTCCAGGGCCTGCCCCTACAACAGCGATGCGTACGCTCATGGTGCTCTCCAAATTTTCCTTGTTTTTCAGTAGATTGTCATGGAATCAAAGCGACAGTGACGCATGGGCCTCCCGATGCGCCCAGGTTTCAGTCTGTGGATCGGGAAAGCTGTACACCTTCTTCTGTCATTTCCACTTTTTTGGCCTTGAGCAGTCCACCGACGGCACGTTTGAATTCTTTTTTGCTCATGGAGAAGAGGCGGTAAATGGTATCGGGGGGTGTTTTATCCGTGCAGGGGACAAATCCCCCTGCGGTTTCCAGGGTGTGGAGTATCCGTTCCGCAGAAAGGGAGAGGGAGGCGTATCCCGGTTTTTTCAGCATAAGATCAATTTTGCCATCGGCCCGGATTTTGGCGATATACCCTGTCTTCTGATCCCCGATGGCCAGTTTTTCAAAGGTTTCGTTCAGGTGAATCATCCCCTCATAGCGCTGGTTGATCACGGCCTGAAAGCCCAGTTTGGTGATGTTGTAAATGAGAAGGGAAACTTCCTGACCGACTTGCAGATCGGAAGGATTCTTTTCACAGGACCGGCTGATGCGGGTGGTACCGTATACCCTGGCTGTGGCTTCATCGAGACAGAGGTGTACCACATGCTTTTGTCCTACGGCCATGGGGTGGCGCTGCTGGTTGAGGGGAACCAGAAGATCCTTTTCAAGACCCCAGTCGAAAAAGGTTCCAAAGTCCGTAACGTCTTTCACGGTCAGCAGGGCGTAGTCATCTACCATGGCCCTGGGAGTGAGGGTGGTGGCAAGGGGTCTGTCTTCGGAATCCGTATAGACAAAAACCTCAATCCTGTCTCCGAGGGCAAGGTTTTCGGGGACGTATTTGTTGGGAAGCAGCACTTCTTCTTCACCGGAGCTCAGGTAAAAGCCGAATTCCAGACGGCGTTCGGCCACAAGGGTATTCATTTTTCCGATTTTCAGCATCTCTTTACTTTCGTAGGGCATGTTATTGGGGACAAATACAGGGTGTTGCTGCTCCGTCAGGGGGCTTCAACAGGGCTGCTTTTTGCGGGGCCTTGTTCCTGAAGCCATTTACTGAGAATTTTTGCCATATGATCTGGAAAGAAGGGCTTGGAGAGATGGTCATTCATCCCTGCTGCCAGACAGGCTTCCCGCTCTCTCTCCATGGTGCAGGCGGTCATGGCGATGATGGGCACGGTTCTGTTCTGTACCAGATTTTCCAGGGAGCGGATACGCTGTGTGGCTTCAAGGCCGTCCATCACGGGCATCTGAACATCCATGAAGACCAGGTCATAGGCCTGGGTTTCCAGAACCTTCAGGGCTTCAGCACCATTTTCCGCGATGTCTGCACAAAGGCCAAACTTATTGAGCATCCCCCTGATAACCTCCTGATTGGTGAGGGTATCCTCCACCACAAGAATTTTCGGGTTACGGCCTTTCAGCAAGGATTCCAGAACGGGCGCAGGCTGGCGGGAAGAAAAAATTTCGGCCTCATGCTGCGGTTTTGTGAATTCTGCCGTGAACCAGAAGGTGGAGCCTTCGCCATCCCGGCTGTGGACGCCGATGTCTCCGCCCATCAGTCGGACGAGTTCACGGGAGATGGCCAGCCCGAGACCGCTGCCACCGTATTGTCTTGTGATGGAAAGGTCAAGCTGGTTGAACCGTTCAAACAACTGTTCCTGTTTATCCTGTGGAATACCAATCCCCCAGTCCTGTACGGAAAAGAGCAGGGACACCTGCCTGTCGTCTTCCTTCTGCATCGTCACCCGGAGCCTTACCTCACCCTCCGGGGTGAATTTGATGGCATTCCCGAGAAGGTTCACGAGAATCTGCCGCAGCCGACCGGCATCCCCCATGAGGAGGGTGGGGACATGGGAATCCTCGTCCAGAAGGAGTTCAAGTTTTTTCTCTCTGGCCGGAATTTCCATGAAAACAAAAAGATCCTCAAGCAGGGTTTTCAGGTTAAAGGCCTGAATGTCCAGCTCCAGTCTGCCGGCTTCAATCCTTGAAAAATCCAGAATATCGTTGATGACCCGCAGCAGAGATTCGGCACTTCCCCGTATGGCGCGGGCATAGCGGCTTTGCTTTTCTTCAAGATCCGTATCCAGCAGCAGGCCCGTTATGCCGATGATGCCGTTCATGGGAGTTCGGATTTCATGACTCATGGTGGCGAGAAAATCCCCTTTGGCCAGGTTGGCCTTTTCTGCCCGAAGGGCCATCTCCTGGGCCTGGGCAATGGTTTCTTCCAGAGCCTGATTGGTAAGTTCCAGTTCTTCTCTGGAACGGGCCAGAGCCATTTCCGTCTGTTTGCGTTCGGTGATGTCTATCATCACGGACAGAATGTATTTTTCATCCTCATTTCTGATGATTTCTCCGGAATAAAGGCCTTCCCGGATTCTGCCATCCTTGCAGTGCAACTGAATTTCCATATCGTTTATCCGTCTTTGGGCCAGCAGTTTTTCCGTCATGATTTTCTGGATGCAGGGCTGGGGGAAAAGGCGCAGAAGCTCGGGCGTTTTTCCAATGACTTCCTCACGGGCATAACCCAGGGTATGGAGAAAGCTTTCATTCACATCCATGAAGACGGCCTCGGATAATGTGGACAGGGCCATAAGGGCCGGATTGTTCCGGAAAATATTTTCAAAGCGTTTTCTGGTTTCAATTTCAGGGCGAAGATCCTTGGAAAGACCAAAAATACAGGCCTCACCATTCCAGCGGCCATGCCAGGCCCGGGTTTCCATGGGTAAGGTTCTGCCGTCCTTTCGGATCAGGGGCAGGGGGCAGGTACTGCGTCTTCCCGCCAGAATGTCTTCCAGAATGGCCTGCACCTCTTCGATGACTTCCGGTGGGTGCAGATCAATGATGTGCATTCTCTGGCATTCTTCCGTGTCATAGCCGAGATATCTGCGGAAGGCTTCATTGGCAAAAAGGATGCGGCCACTGGGTTTCACCACAGTGACAAGGTCTCCGATGCTGTCGAAAAAGGTGCGGAAATTGGCCTCGCTTTCCCTCAGCGTTTCCTGACGAACCTTCATATCCCTGTGGATGAGGATGATGAGCGGGAAAAAAAGCAGCAGAGCCATGATGGATGTTGGCGGAATGGTTCTGGAAAGGATGGTTTTTTTCCAGTCTCTGGCGTCAATATCTGCACCCAGTATGGCGATAACCGTTCCCGTTGTCTGACTTTCAAGGGGGACAAGGGCGGAGACCCAGATTCCCCAGGAATCGGGGAGGGGGCCTTCCACAAGGCCGCTTCGGGTATCAAAAATGCGGCGCAAGGCCTCCGAAGCTTCGGGATAGGGGGTTCCGGGATCAAGGGGGGCTTCACACTGGTCACTGTCCGCCGTGCTTTCCAGAAAAAAAAAGATATCGCCATTGACCTTTCTGCCCATAAGATAGATGGATGCATACTGGGGATGGATATGGTGCAGGAGCGTCATCCGTTCCAGAAACTGCTGCTGGACGGGATGGCGTTCTCTGCCTGGAGTTTCTGGAAGGCTGAGAAGACTTTCCGTATCAAAGGCCATGGCGGCCAGCCGGAGTTGCAGGAGAAGTTCTTCCCGCATCTGGCGGTCTGTGTGCAGGCTTGTCCAGATGGCAAAAAACAGCAGGAGTGTAAAGAAGATCAGTCCAAGAGCCAGATTTTTAAGGGAAAAGATTTTGTACCCCGGAGGCGATTTCATGGGAGAAGGGGGCATGACCAGCTCCTTTCAGGGCACCTGCGTCCTGATTGTTGCATCTGCGAAGGGGGAGCCTGTATGAAAAAAATGAATCCGCCGTTTTTTTTGAGTGCCTGATTTTATAGGGCTTGGGGTCGGGAATTTTTTGAGAAGTCGCCCAGGGACTCCGGATGTATCTGTTTCATGGTGAGACGGAAATGTCGCATTTCAGTAGTAAAAACGGTATAGCATGGGTGCGTTTTTGTTGCAATTGCAAAAAATGAAGGGGCGTGTTGCGGGATGTCAAAGAGTCCTGCTGATCGTTACCGCCCTGAAGTATGGGAGTGATCAAAAAATGATGGCCGAAGCTGGGAGGGAATCCCCGACCATAACAACACAGCGGGAGGAGGAGTGGTGATGAACTGCAATCAGGAAGAAAACCGGAAAACCTGCACCTGTACCTATCCAGGATGCCCCAGGCAGGGAAACTGCTGTGCCTGTATCCGGTATCACAGGGCCAAGCGGCAGTTGCCCGCCTGTTTTTTCCCCGAGGATGCGGAAAAAACCTATGACCGTTCCTTTCAGCACTTTGTACGCCTGGTCGCCGAGGGCAGGATCTGAAGTGCAGGGTCTCTGCCCGGCGGCCATTCTGAGGGGAAGTTCTGTCGGATGGCCGTGTCAGGGGCCTCATTCCATGACTTTATCGGGTGAGGCCCCCGATTTTGACTCCTTGCGGATGAAGGGTGTTATTCCGGGGACATCGTCTGGCCCTGACTCAGGGCTTCCATGAGCAGCCTGTGAATTTCCAGGGCTTTTTGGGGATTTGTCTCTTCCAGTTTGCGGAAGGCTTCCGGTCTGAACAGGGCGACTTCCGTCCGGGTTTCCGCCACATAGGCGTGGGGTGTCAGCCAGGGGGCGTAGGCCGCCGGTTCAGCAAAAAAGGTCCCCGGCCCGAAAGCCCGGAGCTTGGCGTGTTTCCCTCCTTCTGTCGCCAGGTATTCCCGGATAAGTCCTTCCCGCACAAAGACCATGGCGTCCATTTTCTGTCCGGCCCGGACAAGCATTTCCCGTGTTTCAAGTCGTTTTATTTCCAGCAGAGGATGCAGGTTTTCCATGAGGCTTTCCACCTTTTCCTGGCAGGCAAGACGGCGCAGAAGGCTCTCGGAAACGGAATCAAAAAGGGCATCCTTGATCTCCCTTTTCTGGAGGTGTGACTGTCCCTTTTCCCTTTGCAGAATTTCAAGGAGCTGGTCTTCACTCCATTCCAGGGCTGCGTTCCGGTTTTCAAAGGTAAGGAGTGGGATCTCCAGATCGTTTCCAACAGACGGGTACAGCAGTTTTTCAAAAAGGGGCGGTACACCTGCCAGAAGGACGGTAATCTCACGCTGGCGGAGTTTATGGGTCAGCCGGACAAAATTGTTCACAGAGGAGATGTCAAAACCTGAGATGCGACTGAAATCCACAAGGATGAAGCGTGTCGGCCTGTCATCGCTTGCGTCCATGATGTTTCTGGAGAGGGTGCTGACGGAGCCGAAAAAAAGGTAGCCCGTAAGCGTAAAGAACTGGATGCAGTCCCCGTGTTCCATGAGCAGACGCTGATGGGGCAGAGGGCGTTGCCGGGTGCTGTGGACTGCTGCACCATTGCCTGTGCCTGCGAGGGCGGGGATGCGGCTGAACCGGAGTACAAAGAGTCCCGTTGTTGCAAAAAGACCGAAAAGCACTCCCTGGAGATAGCCAAAGAGACCAATGGCCGCAAACACCAGCAGCACGATGACGTAGTCCGCTGTGGGCATCCGCTTTCGTGTGTCCAGAATGAATTCCGATAAAAATGAAATTCCAAGGAGCATGAGGAAGCCTCCCAGAAGGCCCTTGGGAAAAAAGGAGAGAATCTGCCCCCCGAAAAGGAGGACACAGATCATGAGCAGGCCTGCACTGAGTCCCACAAGGCGGGTTTCCGCGCCGGTTTTAAATCCCAGTAAGGAAAGGCTGATGGAGGTATATCCCGCTGGTGCACCGACAAGGGCGGCCAGCAGATTGCCGCTGCCATTCACCATGAGTTCCCGGTTGGTATCGAGATCCCGCTGAGAGGCCATTTCAATGCCGCTGGTATTGAGCAGAAGGCCGATGAGGGCGATGAAGGGAATGATGGCCAGGGTGGGGGCTTCATTCAGAATGGCTGTCCATTGGATGCTGCTGAGATCGGAAAGACTGAAGGCGGGCCAGATGCTGGTTGTGGAAAAGGGGGCAAAGAAAATACCCAGGTTCCGGGCTTCTTCCATGGAAATGCCGAAGAGGGGCAGAAGGGCATGGCAGATCAGCAGGGCCAGCAGAAGGGCACCGGGCATGAGAAAAAAATGTTTCCAGCGTTGCATAATAAGAAAAAGAGCAAGGGCAAAGGCGGTTCCGGGAATCCAGAGAAGCAGAAGGGAAGGCTGAAAGAGGAGGGGAAGGGTATTCCGGGAAAGGGACAGACCCGTCATGACTTCAAGGCTGCCCGCACTGAGAAGCCAGCCCGTTCCCGCAAGAAATCCCGCCACCACGGGATAGGGCATGAAGCGGAGCAGTTCTGCAAAGCGCAGGCGTGCTGCCAGAATGAAGAGCAGCCCTGTTGTCAGGGTGGAGACCATCAGCCCGGCAGTCAGGGTGATGAAAACCGTATTGGCGTCGCAGGCAATGAGGGAGCTTGCCATGCCCGCCGCAGCTCCTGCAAAGATGGCTGTGGGGGCATCCTGGGAAAAGTTGATGCTGGATTTGAATCCACCGAACAGGGCGGTGACAAAAAGGAGAAGGGTGGTACCGGCAAGGGTCAGGCCCATGGCCCTCTGGGCATGTTCCTGCAAAGGGCCTGCAAAGATCATGACTGCAAAGGATATCTGCATAATGAGGGTGACCAGACCGCTCACAAGGCCCATGCTCATGCCGGAGAGCGCTTTGGAAGAGGAAAGGTCTGCAAAAATTTCCCGTATAAGGGAGAGCTGAGGAGGCATTGGGGGATCCCTTGTTCGGATTATGGGAATGGGCTGAATGGAAGATACATACGTATGGAAGGCTGTTTTGTCAATCCTGTCGGAAAAAGTACAGGGAGCGTGCCGGGCTTATCTGCGACCCCTCTCACAGCCGGCTTGTCATCAGGCAGAGGATGGGCTAGGAAGTTTTTGAGAGCTTTTTCAATAAAGACTGCGGGTGTGGGATTTCTATGCTGTACACCGGTAAGCAGAGGAGAAGAGAATGCGTGCGCATTGTCTGCAACATGTTCCGTTTGAAGGACTGGGCAGCATCGCCCCCTGGCTACAGGCTCAAGGATACGAAGTGACGTATACACGGTTTTTTGAAACAACGGATTTACCGGATGTCCGAAGCATCGATTTTCTTGTCATCCTGGGTGGCCCCATGAGCGTGAAGGATGAAGGACGGTATCCCTGGCTTGTTTCAGAAAAACGGTTCATTCGTGACTATATCGCTTCCGGAAAGCCGGCTTTGGGCATTTGTCTTGGGGCACAGCTCATCGCAAGTGCATTGGGAGCGCGTGTTTTTCAGAATCCGGTAAAGGAAATCGGATGGTTTCCCGTTCATGGGCTTCATTCCGGCGAAGGGGAGATCTTTGTGTTTCCACCATCCGAGATGGTTTTCCACTGGCATGGAGAAACCTTTGACCTGCCGGAGGGAGCCATACGGATCGCCAGAAGTATCGGGTGTGAGAATCAGGCCTTTCAGCTTGGAAAAAACGTGATCGCTTTGCAGTTCCACCTTGAGACCACGCCGGAATCGGCACGGGAGATCGTCCTCCAGTGTCGTGACGAACTGACGGTATCCCCTTACATACAGAGGGAAGAGGATATCCTTTCCGCAGATTCGGAGCGTTACGCATCCATCAACGGCCTGATGGGGAGCCTGCTTGGTTTTTTGCTCTCCTCCCCTGGAGCAGGGTGCGGCAGGCAAAACGGATAACAACAAGGATATTGCCATGCTGGAGGCGCTGCGTGCCCGGAGAGTCTGTCTTTCTCCGGAGACTGTGATTGAAGACGGGGTGCTGTTGCTGGGCGGGGGCAGGGTGCTGGATGCCGGATCTTACGGAGAGATGCGTCAGCACCTGGGCTGTGCTCTGCGGGATCTGGGAGAGGTGACCCTGATACCGGCCCTCTGCAATGCCCACACCCATCTGGAACTCAGCCACTGCCTGGGAAAAACCCGTATGGGTGAGGGCTTTGTCCCCTGGTTGCAGAGCCTTTTAAAAAATGATCTGCAAGGCTGTTCCGCTGAAGCGCTGGACAGGGCTTTGGAACCGTTGAAGACCCAGGGCACGGGGTATCTTGTGGATATCGGCAGCCGCAGTCCCCAGGCTGTGGCGAAAGCCCTGAAAAGGGCTGGACTCCATGCCACCCTCTGCGGGGAAGTTTTTGGGTTTTCTCCCCTGACAGGGGAAAGACCGCCTCTGCCGCCGGCTTTTGCAGAACTGGTGTCTTTTTTTTCGGAACCGGTGGCCGCCGCAGGCCATGCCCTTTACTCCACCTCTCCGGAAAATCTCCGTCAGGCCCGATCCTGGAGTCTGAAGCAGGGCCGTTTTTTTTCCATGCACCTTGCGGAATTTCCCGAAGAGGAAGAAATGCTGTGCACAGGGAAGGGGACGCTTTTTGATTTTATGGCCGGGCCTGTGCTGCCCCCATCCTGGACAGCTTCAGGACTTGGGCCTGTGGCCATGGCAGAAAGGGAGGGGCTTCTGGGGCCGGGAACCCTTGCCGTGCACTGCGTCCATACGGATGCCCCGGACAGGCGTCTTCTCAGGGAGAGGGAGGTGATGGTCTGTCTCTGCCCCCGCAGCAATGCGGGAATGGGGGTGGGAACGGCTCCTGTCCGGGCCTTTCTCGATGCGGGCATTCCCTGCTGTCTGGGAACGGACAGTCTCGCTTCGAACGGGGATCTCGATCTCTGGAAGGAGCTGCGCCTGCTGCTGGAAAGTACCTCTCTGAATCTGAAGGAGATCCTGGCCCTGACTTCCGGGAATCTGGCCCGTCTGCCGGGTTTGCAGCATCTTGGAGGACTGACACCGGGCAAGGCGGCCCTGTGGACGCTTCTGCCTGAGGATCTGGAGGCGGTATACCGGAGGCAGGGGGTCTGAAAAAAAATATCCGATAAAGGAGACAGGAAGAATGGGGCTTCAGGAGAACATGATACAGCCGGTTCTTGTAACCGGAGCCACCGGTTTTATCGGTCGCAGAGTGATGGCAAAACTCCTTGCGGAGGGTCTCCGTGTCAGGGCCCTTGTACAGCCGGAGACCGCCATTCCAGAGGAATGGGAAGAAAAGGTGGAGATTATCCGGGGCAGCATTGCCGATGCTGAAGCTGTCGCTGATGCTGTCAGGGGTACGGGTACCCTGCTGCACCTTGCCGCCCTGGTATCCGACTGGGGGGACGAAAACCGGTTCCGGGAGTGTACCGTTGAAGGAAGCCGGTATATTTTTGACGAGGCGGTGAAAAACAGGGCAAGGGTGCTTCTTGTTTCCAGTGTGGTGGTGTATGGTGATGCAATCCGGAACGGAGTGTGTCCTGAAGAAACCCCCTTTGGAAAGACCTTCGGGCCTTACAGCCGCACCAAGCAGGCCCAGGAAAAACTCGCCTGGGAATACCAGGAGAAAAAGGGGCTTTTACTTTCCGTCGTCCGGCCTGCCAATGTTTACGGCCCGGCTTCCGGCACATGGCTGCATGACGTGGCACCTGTTCTGAAACGCGGTCTCCCCTGTCTTATTTCAGGCGGAAGACAGAATGCCGGTCTTGCCTATGTGGACAATGTGGCAGACCTCATCCTCCTTGCCGCTTCCAGCGATGCCGCCCTTGGCCGCGCCTATAACGCCTGTGATGCTCTGGACATCAGCTGGAAGACCTATTTTTCAGATCTTGCCTCCATACTTCAAGCCCCTGAACCCCGGTCTCTTCCGTGGCTGATGGCTAAAGTGAGTGCCGGACTCTTCGAATCCCTGTGGAAGTTTCTGGGTCTCCGGCATCGCCCCCCCATCACCCATGAGGCTCTCAACCTTGTGGGATCGGACAACCGTTTTCCCATGGATCGTGCCCAAAAGGAACTGGGCTATGTTCCCCGTATCCGCTATGCGGAAGGTATCCGGCGGATTCGGGAATATGTATGCATCCAGAAAAAAATGACGTTTTGATCGCACCCCATGGTGGCTTTCCTGAAGTGGGGGGATCTGTTTTTTTAACGGATAACCTTTTTACCTCAGCCATGGTTTCCCTGCCGGAGCATGGGAACACTGGGGGCAAGGCGGCAAGGGGATTTTTATGTCCTCAGGGGAATGGCATAGGATCACGGGCAGGATCTCAGCCCCCCAGCGCATTCACATGGAGAACCGGATCAATGAGAGCATACCTGGGATTCATTCCCCTTGGTGTTGTTGGCCTTCCTTTTCTGGTTGCAATGATCCGGCAGGCCCTGTTTTACAGGGGCTGCATGGACGGTTTCGGCTATGTTCTCATCGCAATGGCAGCCTTCATGTTCGGCGGTGTCCTGAATGTGATCTATCTGGTTGTTGCCGCTGCCACGTATCCTGCCTGCTTCAGAGTTGAAGGCCGATGGCAGGGCATTGCCGCGAAAGCCGGATTTGCAGCCGCTCTTCTGTTGTTTGTGGTTCAGATGGTTGTTCTGGCAGGTATTGTGTGGAAGAGGTTAAGTATGGACTGAATACGGCTAAATGATGCCCCTGCAGACTCCATGAAGAGGTTTGGGAATTCAGGCGGAGACTCTTTTCCATCTGTGGGCGTCATTTTTTTTGATGCAGCAGGATTTCAGGTCAAAGGTTTGCAGGAAACCATCGCAGGCGATGACATGTGAAGGAGGGAATATGGGATCAGATGCGGGATTTGTGGAATATGTCCGGGATCAGGTTTCAGGCGCAGGAAACATCACAAGCCGAAAAATGTTTGGAGAATTTGCTCTGTACTGTGATGGGAAGGTGGTGGGGCTTATCTGTGACAACCAGTTTTTTGTAAAACCCACCCGTGCAGGGCTTGCCCTTCTGGGAAGTATCGCCGAAGCCCCGCCCTACAAAGGGGCCAAACCCCATTTTCTTCTCACCGAACAGCTGGAAGATGGTGACCTTGTATCCCGCCTGATCCGGGTGACGGCAGACAGCCTTCCCCTTCCGAAGCCCAAAAAGAAGAAAACCGTTCATACGTCAGAATAGGGAAGAGGAGGTGGGGAGTCCCACCTCCTTTTACGCCTAAGGGCCTGTTCCAAATGGAAGTCCCTATTTTATTGAGGGGCTGATGCCGGGCAAGGGGATCGTGAAAATCTTTTTGCCCAATGACCCGGAAATGATTTTCAGCAATCAGGCCAGCTGACCGCCATCACAGATCAGGGTAATGCCTGTGGTGAAACTTGAGGCATCACTGACCAGATACAGAACCGCTCCGGCCATTTCCTGGGGCTGGGCGTAACGGCCCATGGGAATCTGTTTCACGGCATATTCCCGGATATCATCGTTCTGGATCAGGGCTCCGGCAAATTTGGTGTCCGTAAGACCGGGAAGCAGGGAGTTCACCCGGATCTTTTTGGGAGCCAGTTCCTTGGCAAAGGCCTTGGTCATGGAGATGACGGCCGCCTTGGAGATGGAATAGGCCCCCTGGAAGAGGGCAGGGCTGACACCGTTGACGGAAGCCACGGTCACAACGGCACCGCCTCCGTTTTTGTCCATGATTTTTGCAGCCGCCTGGATGAGAAAGAAGGGGCCTTTCACGTTCACATCCATGATCTTGTCCCAGGCCCCCTCATCCACGCCGAAAAGATCCCCGAAATAGGGATTGGTGGCCGCATTGGCCACAAGAATGTCCAGGCGGCCCAGCTCCTGGTCGATACGGTTCACAAGGGTTTTTACCGCCTCAATCTCCCCCATGTGGCAGGCCATGACCGTGGCCTTGCCACCGGCTTTGCGGATGTCTTCGGCCACAGTTTCCAGGGCTTCGGCCTTACGGCTTGAAAGCACCACATGGGCACCCTGGGCGGCCAGTGTTTTGGCGATGGCTTCACCAATGCCCCGGCTTGCGCCGGTAATGAGGGCCACCTTGTTTTCAAGGGAAAAAAGGTTCTGCATGGGGAGGACTCCTTTTCGGTTCCGGGGTTCAGGGAAACGGCTGCATTCCGTTTTTTTAAGGATTTTCCGAGATGATTTTCCGACAGGCCTCTTCAAAGAAGCCCACGGCGTAGACGAGGAAGCCAAAACGGGCATCATGGGTCTGTCCATGATAGAAACGGTAGTAGATCTGCTGGGCGATGACGGCCAGACGGAAAAGGCCGAAGGCGTAGTAAAAATGAAAGCCTTCCACATTCCTGCCCGTCCTTTTTCCGTAGGCGGCCACCACCTCCTCACGGGTCATCATGCCGGGAAGGGTGGTGGGCATGAGCCGGGTGAATTTCAGGTTTTCCGCATCCGTCTCATTGATCCAGTAGGCCATGGAAGCCCCCAGATCCATGAGGGGATCACCGATGGTGGCCATCTCCCAGTCCAGAACACCGATAATGCGGGTGGGGTCGTTGGGATCCAGCACCACGTTGTCAAATTTGAAATCATTGTGGATGATGCCGGGGCTGTCCGTATCTTCCGGTTGTTTTCTGGCCAGCCAGTCCATGGTGGCCTCAAAATCCGGCACATCCGGTGTCCGGGCATCCCGGAATCTTCTGGACCAGCCCTCCACCTGACGTTTCACATAGCCCTCAGGCTTCCCAAAATTTTCAAGACCTGCGGTCTGGATATCCAGAGAATGCAGATCGGCCTGGGTGGTGACAAGGTTTTCACAGAGCTTTCGTGCCTGCTCCGGTGAAAGGCTGAGGCCTTCGGGCAGCTCCTTTCGCAGGATAATGCCGGGAATCCTTTCCATCACATAAAAATCACAGCCCATGATGTCCGGATCCTCACAGAAACAGAGAGGCTCCGGGCATAAAGGAAAGACCGGTCTCAAAGCGGTGAGGATTCTGTATTCACGGCCCATATCGTGGGCTGTTTTTGCCTTTTTGCCAAAGGGCGGACGGCGCAGCACCATTTCCCTGTCTCCTGAGCGCAGGAGATAGGTGAGGTTGGAAAATCCGCTGGGAAACTGATGAATACGAATTTCTTTTCCAAGGTCAGGGATATGGTTTTTCAGATAGGCAGAAAGTCTCGTCAGATCCAGTTCCTCTCCGGAACGCACCTCTCTGGCTTCATCCCGAATGCTCATGATATCTCTCCTGCTGGATGTTCCGGATCAGGGATGCCCTTTTGGGGATGGGGCGTGACGGCAAGGGCTGAAAGAACAAAGCCAATCAGAAAAGAGCTGTAGTCTTCAACGCTTATGCTTCGTTTTCTGTACTTCCAGCGTTTCAGATACCAGTCCTGGAGCATGGCCTTGATCATGGCTGCTGTGAGGCTTGTATCCTGCACCTGGAACTCCCCCGCCGTTTTTCCCTTTTCCAGGATTTCCACAAAAATGGATTCCGTTAACAATTCACTTTGAATGGCTTTTCTGGCCTCTTCCCTGCCAAGGTTTTTGGTTTCCATGTAGGAGAAGTAAAACCACTGCTGCATGTTTTCACTGAGATAAAGGTGGGTACGGATGGCCGTTTCCAGACGCTCTTTCGGACTTTCCGGCCCTTGCAGAGCATCTGTCAGCACTTCGGTCACGAGCCTCCGTCCCTGTTCCTGCATGAGGTTGAGAAGGGCTTCCTTCCCTGAAAAATAGGAGTAGAGACAGCCCATGCTCAAGCCGGATTTTGCCTGAAGATCCCTGAGGGTCATGGCGTCAAACCCCTTTTCCACGGCAAGCCCCAGGGCGGATTCCACAATGAGCACCAGGTTTTTGACGGCGGTTTCTTCTTTTTTGACCCGTATGACATCCGTTTTCTGGCGGAACATGTTCCGGCACACAGCTTCCAGGGAAATGTCATAGCGTTTCTGAAAGGTCTCAAAGTCCATTTATATGTACCGTTTGAGAATCCGTTTGGCCATGGCCGTTTTGTGTACCTCGTCCGCACCGTCATAGATGCGGGCTGCCCGTTCATGGCGGAAAAAGTAGGCGAGGATGGTGTCGTCTGTCATCCCAAGACCACCGTGTACCTGAAGAGCCCGGTCAATGACATGCTGCATCACACCTGCGACATAGAACTTGATGGCGGAGATCTCATCCCGTGCCCTGGCCGCACCCACCTGATCAATGCACCAGGCCGCATGGAGAGTCATGAGCCGGGCGGACTGGATTTCCGCAGCCGATTCCGCCACCCACTGCTGGACGATGTGGCGGGAGGCGAGGGTCTGGCCGTCCCGGGTGATTTTCCGGAAGTTGGCCCGTCTGCACATGAGGTCAAAGGAGCGGTTGCAGATGCCGATCCAGCGCATGCAGTGATGGATGCGGCCCGGCCCCAGGCGATCCTGGGCCATGACAAAGCCCTGGCCCTCGGAACCGAGAAGATTTTCCTGGGGAACCCGGCAGTTCTGAAGGATAATTTCCCCATGGCTGGCGTAGTCTGTGCCTTCGTGTCCCATTACCGGGATATTGCGCACAAGGTTGAAGCCCGGAGTGTCCGTGGGTACGATGATCATGCTGGCCTGGGCGTAGGTGGGGGCTTCCGGGTTGGTCACGGCCATGACAATGCAGAACTGGGAGCCATCCGCAGCCGTGGTGTACCATTTGTGGCCGTTGATGATGTAATCCTTGCCATCCTTGACCGCCGTGGTTCCCAGAAGGACGGGGTTGGAACCGGGCATGTCAGGTTCGGTCATGCCAAAGCAGCCCCGGATGTCTCCGGCCACAAGCGGTGCCAGCCAGCGCTTCTGCTGTTCTTCTGTGCCGTACATGTGGAGAATTTCCGCATTCCCCGCATCCGGTGCCTGACACCAGAAGACAAAATGGCCCAGGGGAGAACGGCCCAGAGCTTCGGACACCATGGCATGTTCCACCATGGAAAGCCCCATGCCGCCCAGCTCCGGCGGATAGATGGGGGCCCAGAGCTCCATCTCTTTGACCATCTTCTGCTTTTCCCGGATCACGGGAAGCATTTCATGGAAATCCTTTTTGACAAACTCCTTTTCCAGAGGGAAAAGTTCCTTTTCCACAAACTCATTGATCATTTTCAAGATGGTCTGCATCTTGTCGGATACGGAAAAATCCATTGTAACTCCTTAGCTATCGATTAACGGTAGGTAACCAGTTCGGGTTTCTGACAAAGCTCCAGATGGGGGGCAAGGTTCCAGGCATGGAGACGGAAACTGTCCCCTTTGCCCGTGACCCAGATGCTCATGGATGTATTGAAACACTGCCAGGACATGGTGATGGCCTTTTTGGGCGGGATCTGGAGGAAAAGATGCATACAGGCCGCCATCACCCCACCGGAAGTGACGATGGCTGTTTTTTTCCGGCCCCCGAGATCCAGATCGAGAATCCCCCTGTGCACCCTGCGGCGAAATTCAAACCAGCTTTCCACGGGAAGGCTGCCGTTTTCCATGTCCATCCAGCGGTCCAGCACTTTCCCTAAAATCCTCTGGAAGGCCTGTTTGTCTGCCACCATGTTTTTAAGATCGTTGGCCGCATCCCCGTTTTCCGAGAGAATTCCGGGAAGCATTTCCCGGAAAACGCCTTCGGAATCATATTCATTGAAGGCGGGCAGCAGGGAAAGATCCGGGTTCTGAACCCGGTCGTTCAGTTTTTCCATGAGAATGCGGGCTGTTTTTTCCTGACGGCTCAGGGTTCCGGAAGCCAGCAGGTCAAAACGGGTGTCCGTCCGTATCAGGTAGTCTGCCAGAAGCTTTGCCTGTTCTTCCCCTTTTGGGGAAAGTCGGTCGTAGTTGGCTTCACCAAAGGAGGCCTGACCGTGGCGGATGAGGTAGAGCATACCCATGTCTTTTCCTTTCGCTCTTGCGGATCAGATTGTATCCGATGCTGAGGCAGCATACGTGGCGGGAATGGGAGGGTCAAGGAAAAAAAGAACGAACGTTCGATTTTTTTATCCGACGGCACAGGAGCGGTGCCAGAGAGTTTTTTTCGAAAAAAAAGTGGTCTTGCAGGGATAAAAATCCGATGATACTTTACGGTCAACTCAACGCTGCTGCATTCCCTCCTGCTCAGAAGCCTTTTTTCCGTCGCAAAAGGAAAATAGGACTGAAAAAGGAAAGAGATGACCGGTATTCCGGGTAATGGTTTTCACGAAGGATCCAGCATGACAACGCGAACTCTGGCAACGCAGGATATTCAGATCAATGCCCCCCATGGCACGGCACTCAATATCAAGGTTGAAGGGATTGATCTTCCTGTCCGGATTACCAGCCATCTTGTGGGAATGGTAAAGGACGAGTATCTCCTGATGACCCACCCCACCCCCTTTGCCACCATCAAGCCCAAGCTATTTCCCGGAAACAACCTGATTCTTCAGTACCTGCATGAGGGAACGGTGTTTGTATTTGGTGTCAAGATCCGGGAAGTCATGAACAGTCCCATACGGGTGGTGCTGCTGGACTACCCGGACAAGATGGTCAGCCGACGCCTGCGCTCTGAACAGCGTACCCTCTGTCGTTTTCCGGCAGGTGTGTTTTTCAAAGGGGCCTCCAGGAATGCCACGGTTGAGGATATCAACGCCAAAGGATGCCGCATTGTCTCCACCTATCAGCCCGCAGAAAAGGTGTATATCGCCCGCGTCGGTGACGTACTGAAAATTTCCTTTCAGCTTCCTGTGCAGAAGGAAGGCTGTACCCTTACGGGAACGGTTCGGAATGTGGCAAAAAATAACCTCACGGTCTCCTATGGGGTGCAGTTCGATCCCCTGACACCGGAGGTCGCTGCGGCCATCAAATCTTATGTTGAAGGCAATTACTGCCTCATTCCCTGAGAATCCAATACAGAAGGGATTTATTTTGCATATTGTGGTGTGTGTGAAGGCTGTGGCAGACCGCTTACCGGATCTGGGGAGCTACCGGAATCCGGATGCCGGGGAAGGGCTGCACATGAATGAGTGGGACAGTGTGGCTGTGGAAGCTGCCTTACAGTTCCGCAGCAGGGAAGGGGAGACCCGGGTCAGTGTTCTCACTGCCGGGCCTCCGTCCTGGGAGGGGGTGCTGCGTCGCGCTCTGGGGATGGGGGTGGATGGGGCTTTACGTGTGGAACACCAGCCGGATCCTGCCCATCCTGCCAAAACCGCCAGAGCGCTGGCTTCAGGTCTTCGAACCCTGGAGCCGGATATCATCCTCTGTGGGGCCATGGGAGAAGATGGAATGCAGGCGGCCACACCGCCCATGCTGGCTGCCGCTCTGGATCTTCCTTTTTGTACCATGGCCATGGCGCTGGATCTGGAGCAGCGGGGACTGAAGGTCTCCTGCGAAGCCGAAGGCGGAAAGCGGAAACGCTATTTTCTGCCCCTGCCCTGTCTTGTGAGCGTACAGACGGGGATGTATGCGGCACGGTATCCCAGGCTTTCCCTGATGCTGAAAGCCGACAAGGCCATCATTCCAGTGCTGGCCTTTCAGGATGACACAAAATCCGGAATTGTCATGGAAGGTTTCGATATACCGCCTCCCAGCCGCAGGGTACGTTTTCTTGAAGGCAGCGCAGAAGAAAAGGCCGCCGCCCTTCTGGGGCTTCTCACTGAACGGGGCTGGCTGGATCATGGCAACATCAAGGAGGACTCATGGAGATCCTGATGCTTCTTGGCCCTGGAGACAGCCTGACAGCAGCGGCTGAAATGCTGACCCTGGCCCGAGAGCTCTCGGTGGACAGGGACTCCGCTCCCGCTTTTCTGCTTCCTCTGGGGGCAGAAAACGAACGGCTCTCCGATCTTGCCGCCCTTGGAGCCCCTGTCCGTTGCCTTTCCGGGATGGAGAACCAGGAAATTACCCCTGAAGGCCTGCTCTTTTCTCTTCGCACGTGTCTGAAGGAGAAGGTTCCGGATCGTGTCCTCATGCCCGACGCCGGGATCTGGAGAAGTGTGGCACCTGCCCTGGCCTTTCATCTGGATGCCGGGTATGTGGCCTCTGTCCGGGGACTGCGCAGGGATGCAGGAGGACTTCTGCTGGGCCGTCAGACCTGGAGCGGCAGGCGCATGGCCTGGTTGCGTCCCCTGGAAGGGCCTTGTGTGCTTACCGTGGTGCAGGGGGCGTTTGAAGCTTCTGAACAGGGAGGGCGGCCCGGAGTGATCGAAAGCCTTTCAGCAGTTCACATACAGAGCCGTACCCGTTTCTGCGGTGAGGAGGCGGGTTCCGGTGTTGCCGCAGGCCTGAAGGAAGCCCGCATCATTCTGGGCGCAGGCCGGGGTGTGGGGGGAGCGGAAGGAATGGAGCTGCTTTCCAGACTTGAAGCCTGTCTGCCCGGAAGCATTCTGGGAGGCAGTCGGCCCGTATGTGACGGCGGATGGCTCCCCTATGACAGGCAGATCGGTGAGACGGGGGCGGACGTGGCTCCGGAGCTGTATTTTGCCTGTGGTATTTCCGGGGCATCCCAGCACCTTGCGGGCATGGAGCGTTCCGGTTTCGTGGTGGTGCTGAACAAGGAGAAATCCGCACCCTTTTTTCGGCATGGGGATCTGGGGATTGTGGAGGATCTGCATACCTTTTTGCCCGCATTGCTGAACATGCTGGAAAAAAAAGCCAGCGGATAAGAACGGGGATTCTTTTCTGTCGGCGTCAGTCAATGCCATGCTCTGCCAGGAGGGCATCAATATTTTCCTGGGAAATTTTGTGCTGTACTTCTTCCCGGATTTCCTTGCTGTTCTTGTCGGGGTTGGCTTCTTTGTCGCGGAGCATGAGGTTGTGGGAAATATAGAGACGGTTGATGATTTCCTCCACCTTACGGATGAAGAGGATGACCTTGCGCATTTTCTGGCCGATGAGATCCTGAAACCCCAGGGCCGTCAGGATCTGGATGAAGTCTTCCTGAAGGCCGTCCATGTAGGCGGTGATGGCTTCAGGAGAAGCATCATCTGTTTCCATGCGGCTCCGGTGGGTTTCCAGGGCTTCCATCTGACGCTCCACAATGTCCATGATGGAAAAGGTGGCATCTTCCGTTCTTGCATGAATGTCTTCCAGCTGGATGACGGTCTGGTTAAAGGCCTCTCCCGGCGCATCCCCTGCGACAGGGTCTTCTCCTGCCGTTTCCTTGCGGAGTTTGCGCATTTCCCGGACAAGATCCTCCAGACCTTCGGTGATATCCGTTGAAATACTCTGGTAAAACTCCCCGTCATTGATGGCCCGGGACAGGGCTTTCTGCACCTCCGTGGCAACGGATTTTTCCAGAGTTTCCTTGATGGTTCTGGAAACATCGGCGTTCAGCTTTTCTGCCAGTCTTGAGAGAATTTCTTCTTCCATGGGCGTCCTGTGGGCTGGGGTGGATTTGGGTTTCAGGGTGAATCGTTTCAGAAAGCCGTTTAACGATCTTTTCCGTATCCTCATGTGGAGGATGCATCCGGGGTGGCGAAAAAGGCATAGCCCAGGCCCGTTGTCTTTGCCCGGTACATGGCCTCATCCGCATAACGGATCAGGGTTTTCAGATCCTTGTTGTCATCGGGATACAGGGCCACACCAAAACTTCCTCCCACAGATACCTTAAGATCTCCGATGTCAATGGGTTCGGAAACGGCCTTCATCAGACGGCGTATGGTTAAGGAGGCATGGATACCGGCCTTCAGATCCGAAAGGGCCATGATAAACTCATCCCCGCCAAAACGGGCCAGGGTATCGGTTTTCCGGAGAGTCTGCTGCAACCTGTCCGCAATCACCTTGAGTACCACATCCCCCGCCTTGTGTCCGTAGGTGTCATTTACAGGCTTGAAACCGTTCAGATCCATGAAGACAATGGCGGTTTTACTCTGATTGCGGCGGGCATGGCTGAGGAGCTGCTCGCCACGTTCCATGAAAAATTCACGGGTGGGCAGGCCGGTCAGGGCATCCCGGTTATCCCGGACAAGTTCACAGGCATGCTTCACCAGCACCACATAACAGGTATGACTTTCCTCATGATACTTCAGGATGACCAGCCGGTCCTCATCCGCTATGAGCTTTTCCGCCCTGTAGCGGATTTCTTTTTTTTCTGTCCGTGATTTTTCCATGAGTACCTGGAGGGTTCCCAGACGGGTACTGGGGATAAGGCTGTGCATGCTTCTGCCGGAAAAATCATGGATGCCCGTGCTGCGGGTCAGGGCCTCATTGGCGTAGACAATGTGGAGACTGGTATCAAGAATGCACATCTCAAGGGGAACCATGTCATGAAAGATGGCAAGGCGGAGAGGATCCATGGCAGTTCTCTTCTCTATGGAGTGGAAGGGATATCATTTTTATTTTGTATAACAGATCCGCCCCCTTCCTGTCCATGGACTTTCCCCGGGAGCGTTTTTCCCGGAGATCAGGGTCAGAAAAAAGGGCGGAAACAGGCCCTCACTCCGCAGGGCGGCGTTTCAGGATTTCTTCCACAAGGACGTCTGCACTGAATCCAAACAGTTCTTCCGTCGTGAAACGATCCAGGTATTCATCCTTCCAGGCAATGGAGTATTCGTTCACATTGTTGCGGATACGATCCAGCTTGCCGCCCATGGCCTTGATCCGGGCGAACAGCGGCACCTTTTCATGGAAGCGTACATCCAGGGAGAGCAGATACTCCACCACTCTTGGGCCTTTGGAGGACGCGGAAAGCAGAGGGATGATGAGCAGTCTGCGGCCATCCTTCTTTCCCTGCCCGATGAAGACATTGCCTTCCTGCACGATGATGCGCTTGCTCCCTCTGAGGGTGGGATCCGTTTCCGTTCGGGAAGACATGGTGATAAGGGTGCCGGTCTTTTTTTCAAGGGAGATGGTGGTCTGCCCATTGGGTTCACCGAGAAGGTTCAGCCCCTGGACTCTGTAGAGGAAGGCACCGTTGACCCCGGAAATCACAGCCTGGAGGTTGCGCAGCACCAGGATGTTCCGGCTGCTGAGCCGGGCGATATCGAGACCATGCTCCTGGATGCTGGTGAAGAGAAGGCCTTCCACCTTTTCTGCAATGCGGCTTGTTCCCACGGTGACGGTTTTGGCCTGGTGCTTGATGGCATCCACGGGCCGGGCCAGGAGGTTGATGGCCCTTCCCAGTTTTTCAAAAAAGAGATTCAGCACCTTCTGGGGTTTTTCCTCCGCACCGAAATCCATTTCCATGTCCCCCATGGGCAGGCGACCGGAGAGGTACTGGGTTAAGAGGAGAATGTCCATGGCCTTGCGGGCATCCATGAGATAGGTGAGGGGCCCTTCGGAAATGGCTTTGCGGAAGAGCCTTGCAAAGCGGGCCATTTCTTCCCGGAAGCGTTTTTCCACTAGGATTTCATGGATGTCCATGCCCTTTTGGGAATACAGGAGCACAAGGTTTTCGATGTGAAGCCTTTCCTGGTAGAGGAAGCGGGAGGCGTCATGAATGGCCAGGGCCGCATGGTAGCCCCAGATATGTCCGGCCAGGGTGGTCAGAAGGGGGGCCAGGTGCTCGGGAAGATCGGGAACGGGTATGATCTGGGCGGCATAGGGATCAAAGCGGTGATCTCCTTCCGCAGCGATCACCACGGGAAGGGCCTTGTGGGCATGGAAAATGGCCGTATCCTTGATGATATCGCCGATCACCGAAGGCCTTGTGCCTGCGGCGCAGACCACAATCAGGGGTTCTGCGGAAAGATCGATGTGTTTTTTGTCCTCCACATAATCCGAGGAAATGGTGCGGTAGCAGAGTTCGCTGAGCTTGATGCGGATTTCATCCGCAGCACTCTTGTTGGGTCCGGAACCCACAGTGGCCCAGTAGGTACGGGAGACGGCAAGCTCCTTTGCCCTTTCTCCGATAACATCCTTTCTGGCCAGCACCCTGCGCATTTTTTCCGGTATGGCCAGAAGTTCCTGAATTTCCGAGGTGATGAATTCCTGGCTCCGTTTTCCCCGGACATGGGTGAGGTGCAGCCCTAAAAGGGCTCCTGCCACCACCTGGGAATAAAAGGCCTTGGTGGAGGCTACGGACATTTCGATATCCCTGCCCGAGCTGGTGTAGAGCACCCCGTCCACCTTGAAGGTGAGATCCGAGTCCCTGCGGTTCACGATGCCAATGGTTTTCGCTCCCCGCTGGCGCACCATATCCACACTGCGGTTGGTATCCGTGGTGGTGCCGGACTGGCTGATGGCCACCACCAGGCAGTCGGCCATGGCATCTTCGCTGTCCGTATCGGAAAGTCCGAAGCCGCTGAGTTCCGAGGCCTTCATGGCCTGGATCTGGATGGCGGGATCAGAAAGGTAATGGCGGAGAAGATCGGCTGAGGCCTGGGCCGCGATGGAGGCTGTCCCCTGGCCGATGAAAAAGACCCGGCGCAGTCTGCCTTCCGCAAAATCTCTGGAAAGACTCTCGGGCACGGCGCTGTTTTCCAGGCTGATCCGGTAGCCGGAGTGTCCATCTTCAGCAAGCCGGAACCTTCCCTGAAGGGTACGGGCAACGGAATTGGGGGACTCGCTGATTTCCTTGATAAAGTAGTGGGGGAAATCCTGACGGTCGATATCCCTTGAGGTGATGGCCGTATGCCGGAGCTGTTCCGGCCCCAGGGTGAGGGGGGTGCCATCGTAGTAGAAGGCATCGATGTCGGCTACGGAATCTGCCGCATTTTCATCGAGAATGAAAATCTGCCCCTGGGTGGGGCCCGTCTGACCTTCCACCACCTTTTCCCCCTCGACCTTGATGAAGGAAGGGGTGCTTTCCACAAAGCCATAGACCTCCGATGCCGCGAGATAATGGTCTTTGCCGATGCCCACAAAGATGGCCTGTCCGGAACCCTTCTGGGCCAGAAAGAGCTTTCCGGGCGCAAGATCTGTCTGCATCCAGATGGCGTGGGAACCTTCAAAGTCGGAAACCGCTCTGCGAAAGGCTTCCCGGATGTCATGGCCTTCCCGGAGATGGTGTTCCACCTGAAGGGGGATCATTTTTGTATCCGTTGTGATTTCTTCGGGAATGGTGTCCCAGCGGTTTTCATAGGCTTTTTTGAGATCAAGGTAATTGTCAATATCACCGTTGAGGGCCACCTGGAGAATGCCTGAGCGGATGGCCCTGGGATCCTGGGTCTGGTTGTCAACGGGGTGGCAGTTGGGAACGGAGATTTCCCCGACAGAGGCCCAGCGGGTATGGGCGGCTACGGAAAAATGGAGGTGGGGCAGGGTGGTCAGCAGGTGAAGGAGGGCATCATTGCGGATCTGGCTGCGCAGAAAGGCACCATTGTCCCCAAGGGAGCCGATTTCTGCGGCAACCTTGTAGGAAAAGGCCAGGCTGATCCTGTGCTGTCCCTTGCGCACGGTGTCCTGGATACTGATGGACTGGTTGCCCAGTACCTTTGGGTTGGCGCGTTCCCGGATCTGATCCACCAGCCCCTCTTTTTCCACCATGGAACGGAAAAGCCGCCATACCTCAGGTTCCAGGGTAAAAAAGAGGGAGATTCCCGCAGAGTCCCTTCCTCTGACTTCAAGGATTTCAATGCTGTTGATCACCATATTGCTGCGGTGAAAGACCGGGGCTGCCCTGTGGGGTGAGGCAGCGGTATTTCTGGCCATGAGCTGGCGGATTTTTTCCACATTTCCAAGGATATCCCTGGACAGGTGCCAGTGGGTGTCCTGCAATTGCTCCAGACGCCGCAGCAGGAGTTTCAGGGTGTCCATATCCAGCCTGTCCTGTTTTGCCAGGAGAAGACGCTGCTGGCTGTCCATCATGCTGCCGAGGGCAGTGCTGAGATCCTTCAGTCTGGCGGCGAGGCTGTCATCACAGAGAATGCGCACGATGGATGCTTCGGATCGCAGCTTTTCAACCTGAAGGGCCAGGGCTTCCACGGGAGCGTCTCCCCCGAGGAAGGTGCTTTGCAGGGTGCCTTTTTCCAGCGCCATATCCTGGGGAGCCGGAATTTCCGCCATCAGCCTGCGAATTTCTGCGATGATTTCGGTAAAGGTGGTATCGGAAAAGGTCTCTTCCGTCTTTTTTTTGTAAGCGATCAGCCCGGAAAGGCCGCAGTGCAGCGTGGTGCTGCTGAGGGGAAAGAGTACAAGGCTGCCCGGAGCCACGGAGTCAGGGGTACGCCCCAGGCATATTTTTCTGGATAAATGAGAAAGGGTAGTGATCAGGGAAGGACATTTTCTGAAAAAGGCCATGGATACCTCAAGGATGTAAGAGGTTTTGTGGATAACCCGCAAGACAAAAAGGGGGCGGCATGGGCCGCTCCCTGGAAATGCAGGTCTGAAATGCCGGGATGTAGAAAAGTCACATGAAAAAATATCATCACCGGAACCATTTAAAGATGGTGTCAGCGTTGCCTGCTGGGTGTGTCGGAAAGGAATGTAAAGGATATGGAGGTATCTGTAAAGTGCTTCCGCTTTCATTGCGGAAGCACTTTCAGGGAGGAAGATCCTTTTCAGGTGCAGGAAAGAAAAGTACAGCCTGCTGTCGTAGCGGGGATACCGGGGCATCAGATCCCGGTATGGGGAGCTGTTTTTGAGCTACATTTTTTCAAAGAGGGCGCGTACCTGCTCCCGGCTCAGTTTGTCCTTCCACTCTTTTCCAAGGCAGTTTTCCCACAAAGGCACCATCCCCATGGAGACATCAATCATTTTTTCCATCTGGGCTTCCGTAAGACCGGCCGTGAGTTTCCGGGGAATCTCTATACCGTTTCTGGCCGCCATGGCACGGAATTCCTTTACCCCTTCGGGATAGAAATCTTCGAGGTAGTCAAAGACAATGGAATTGGCGATACCGTGGTGCAGGCCCAGCACATAGCTTAAGCCATAGGAAAGGGCATGACAGGCCCCCACCTGGGAATAGGCGATGCTCATGCCGCCGAAGTAGGAAGCCATCATGAGTTTTTCATCGGACTCTTCGTGGTGATCCAGGAAAACCTCCCGGCACAGTACCTGGGACTGCTCTCCGAAGGCCCTGGCGTATTCATTGACAAAGGTGCCGCCGAGGGCTTCCACGTTGTGGATGTAACAGTCCATGCCTGTCCAGAACCACTGCTCCGGTATGCTTTCACGTACGCCTGCCAGAAGATCGGGATCCAGCACCACCTGGTCATAGACCGTGTAATCCGAGTTGAGGCCCAGCTTGCGTACAGGGCCTGTGAGTACCGCCGTACGGGAAACCTCGGCACCGGTACCGGCCAGGGTGGGAATGCCCACATGATAGACGGCGGGAAATTTGATGAGATCCCAGCCCTGGTATTCATGGGAGGGGCCGGGATTGGTGAGCATGAGGGAGATGGCCTTGGCCGTATCCAGGATGGAGCCGCCCCCAATACCGATGACCCCGTCGGGAAGGCGATCTTTGCCGCAGAACTGGCGTACTTCTTCCGTAAGGGCATCGATGCCTGTGGTTTTGGGTTCATGATCCACATTGACCCGCAGGAGCAGATCCCCGTCCCGCAGGGGAAGACGTTTTTCCAGGGCTTTTCCCGTAAAAAAAGCATCCAGAACAAACACCATGATGCCCGTTCCCGTTCTTTTCGGCTCCAGGATGGCATCCAGCTGATTCAGAGCGCCGCGTCCGAAGACCACGCGGGGGACAACTTTAAGGTTGCGGTACATGGAAAGGTATCCTTTTATGATATTTTGTATGTGCTGTCGCCTTAGGCCACTTCCGGGACTGAAGATCCCCTGAAACGGATCCCTCACCCCGGCCCTCTCCCAGGGGAGAGGGTGCCATAAGGTATTCTATGTCAGGAAATCGCCTTAAAGGGCGGCAAAGGCTTTTTCAATGCCCTGAATGCGGGTTTCAAGATCTGTTTCTGTCCAGGCCAGACGGATCTGCATGGAAAGGGCACGGCCCATGATGGCATCGGAAACGGGTTTGGAAAGGCCCGTATAGTCCGGGACATCGTGGCGCAGCTCCAGAGGCAGACGGGCAAGACCTGCCATGTTGCGGATGTGATCCCAGCGTCGGATGTAGTGCCAGTTGTTGTCATACCAGTAGAACACCCCATCCACACCCTGGGCGGGAAGGGCCTTGGCCAGAGCGCGGGCCCTGTCTTCCGATTCCATGAAAAAACTTAAGTGGGTGGCGCTGTCCCCTGCAGGATCGGGGATTTCCCGGAAACGGACACCCTTCTGGCGGGACAGGGCATCCTTCAGGATGGCCTTGTTTTTTCGCTGGATTTCAAGGATGGTATCCAGTTTTCTCAGCTGGGCCAGCCCTACGGCGGCATTCATTTCACTGATGCGGAAGTTGAGACCAATGAAGGGGTGGCCCTCGGCCCCCCTGTCGGATCCCACATGGTCGTGTCCATGATCGGAAAAGGCATGGGCCTTGAAATAGAGGTCGGCATCGTTGGTGATGAGTCCACCGCCTTCCCCGCAGGTGATGGTTTTCACATAATCAAAGGAGAAACAGCCCATACGGCCAAAGCTGCCCAGGGCCTTTCCCTGATAGCTGGCTCCCATGGCCTGACAGGCATCCTCTAGAAGCATGAGTCCCTTTTCCCGGCAGAGGGCTTCCAGGGCATCAATGTGGGCCATGGAGCCGCACATGTGTACGGGCATGATGGCTTTGGTTCTCGGGGTAATGGCCGCTGCCGCCGCTTTGGGGCAGAGGCAGAGGGTTTCATCAATGTCCGCAAAAACCGGGGCGGCACCTGCGGCCACAACGGCTTCGATGGTGGCCACAAAGGTGAAGGTGGGAACGATTACCTCATCCCCTGCACCCACACCGCAGGCGGCCAGCATGACCTGAAGGGCTGCGGTTCCGCTGGAAACCAGATGGGCATGGCGGACATCAAGCCGTTCGGCGAGGGTGGTTTCAAAATCCCGGGCTTTAAAAATGCCTTTGCGGGGGCCATCAAAATTGTAGCGCATGAGTACCCCGGTCTGGAGGACTTCCTGCACTTCTTTGCGTTCTTCTTCTCCGAAAATTTCAAAACCCGGCATGTGGATCTCCTTGAAATAAGCAGTATCTGGTCAGGATATGGACAAACCGTCATGGATCACAGGATTTTTTTAAAAGGCATCGGATCTCGTGCGAAAGATCCTTCAGAGCTGTTTTTTTGCATCGGACAGGCTTGTTTCCGCTGAGGCGGGAATGCGGGCGGGATCAAACCAGAAGGAAAAAATACCCTTTGCATATTCTCCCGCCCGTTTTCCGATATAGGCTCCATGCCCCACCATGATGGAGACCACAATTTTACGTCCATCGGGATGGAGGGCATATCCCACAAACCAGTCATACCGGATATCCCGGTTCTGGTTGGAAATGGAGCCGGTTTTGCCCCCCATCTGAAGGGAGGAGAGAACGGCATCCCGGGTATATCCTCTGAAAATACGGCTGACGGTGCCGGAGCGAATGGTTCTTTCCATCATATCCCGCATGGCATCAGCCGTTTCTTTCCGTATGGCCCGCCGTCCACTTTCTTCCGATCCTTGATAGCGAATCCCGCCTTCGGCGTCCATGACTTTCTCAATGATCCGTACCGGAGGCAGTATGCCATCGGAAACAATGGCGGCAGCAATACGGGCACCGTGTATGGGACTGATGAGGGTTTTCCGGTTGAAGCCTGAGGCAATTTCCGCCCAGGCATAGGGCTTTTCGCTGATCTCAATGCGGGATGCGGGCGTGGGGAGATTCCCCGGAGACGGCGTTTCAAAACCAAAGAGCAGAGCATACTGACGCAGTCCGGATTCCTGAAGGTCGTGGTACCCCAGTTTACCGAATACGGGATTGACGCTTTTGGCAAAGGCATCCTTCAGGGTGGTGCGGTTGGTGGAACGATGGATCTGCTGGCTTAACTGACGTTTGTACAGGGTGTACATGTCCCCGTTGAAAAAAAGGGGGCTTTCCGGTGTCAGTCCATGGAGTTCCATGGCTGCGGAAGCCGCAATGATTTTAAACAGGCTGGCCGCAGGGTGCAGGGTGAGGGCAACGGAGGGATCTCCTCCGTTCTGATCCGAGCGGCTGCCCGCAAGCCCCAGAATTTTACCGTTTTCCGGTTGCATCACCACAAGGGAAAGCAGCTCCGGTCTTCCCCTGCCCGCAGTTTCGGCCTGACGTATGGCGGCCTGAAGATGCTCCTGAAGCTGCGGGTTGACCGTTGTCAGGGCTTTGAAGGAAAGGCCCTGGACAAGGATGTCCATGCCAGGTTTTCCCAGAGAGTGGGGAGGCATTTTCTGCAATACCCGTTGGAGAAGGGCATCGGTGAAGACCGCTTCCGGTGCTTCCGCAGGCTCATGGGGGATATCCGCCTGCTGTTCCTTTTCCTTTTCAGGAGGACGGGAGGTCTTGTACCAGATCCCCCAGAAGAGCAGCAGCAGGAGAAGGAGAAGAAAACAGATTTTGGGCGCAGCACTGCTTGTTTTCTGTCTCTGAGACTTTTTATGAACCCTCAGGCTTTGTTTTTTCCGCCATGAGGGTTCTGGCTTGTACGAAAATCGATGCATGAAAATCCAGACCGGAGAAAATACCAGAAACAAGGCCTGCCTTTTTTCGTGTAGCATTCCCTGAAAAGGCAGGGGGGCAGTGCATTATTTCACAACAGTACCGGGTACCAGCGGTTTATCAAAACTGGCAAGACAGAGTCCCGCTTCGCCATTGGCAGCAAGTACCATTCCCTCAGAGCGGATCCCCATGAGTTTGGCAGGTTTCAGATTGGATACCAGGATCACCTGAAGGCCCACCAGGGATTCCGGACTGTAGTCCTGGGCGATACCTGCCACCACCTGCCGTGTTTCACCGCCAAGATCCACCTGAAGTTTCAGCAGCTTTTCAGATTTGGGAACCGTTTCTGCGGCCAGAATGGTGGCTACCCGAAGATCCAGACGACTGACATCCTCTATGGAAATGGTGGGTTTGGCGTCCTTGAGTCCTTTGGAAAGGACAGGAGGGGAAGGGGCTTTTTCTCCGGCCTCCTCCTTTTTGGTCTCAATACGGGGAAAAAGGCGCAAGGCTTTGGGAAGGACATGGCCTGTGGGCAGAAGTCCCCAGGTTTTCAGTTTTTCCAGGGTGTTGAAGTCCGGATCGGAAAGGCCGAGGTGCTGCTGCATCTTCACCGCCGTTTCCGGCATGACAGGAGAGATGAGTCCGGAGATGATGCGCAGGCCTTCCAGAAGATTGTAGATGACCGTATCCAGCTCGGCCTGCTGCCCGTTTTTCTGCAATTCCCAGGGAGCTGTGGTGTCAATGTACTTATTGAGCTGGGAGATAAAGCTCCATACAGCCATGAGGGCCTTATGAAAGGCCAGTACGGACATCTCCGTGGTAAAGTGTTCCACAGCGTCGGAAGCACCGGCCATAAGGCCAAAGTCCATGGCCGGTTCCTGGAAGACATCGGGTACAGGCACTTTACCGCCGTAATATTTGTGGGTCATGGCAATGACACGGCTGAAGAGGTTACCGATATCGTTGGCGAGATCCGCATTGATACGACCGACGAGGGCTTCTTCGGAGAAGGAGGCATCCAGACCGAAGACCATTTCGCGCATGAGAAAATAGCGGAAGGCGTCCACACCGTAGGTCGTTTTCATGTCCAGAGGATCCACCACATTGCCAAGGCTTTTGGACATCTTGGTTTCCGCAATGTTCCAGTAGCCATGTACATTGAGATGGGTGTAAAGCGGAATTCCTGCGGCTTTCAGCATGGTGGGCCAGTAAATGCCGTGGGGCTTGATGATGTCTTTGGCCACAATATGCTGAACACCGGGCCAGAGCGTGTGGAATTTTTCACCCTCCGGATAGCCCAGGGCAGAAACGTAATTGCTGAGGGCGTCAAACCAGACATAGGTGACAAAGCGGTCGTCAAAGGGCAGGGGAATTCCCCATTGCAGGCGGGAGGTGGGCCGTGAAATGCACAGATCCTCCAGGGGTTCCCGCAGGAAGGCAAGAATTTCGTTCCTGTACCGTTCCGGACGGATAAAATCCGGATGCTTCTGGATATGATCGATCAGCCACTGCTGGTAACGGCCCATGCGGAAGAAATAGTTGGCTTCCTGGATTTTTTCCGGCTCCGTCAGATGATCCGGGCATTTTCCGTCCACCAGTTCCTTTTCTGTATAGAAACGTTCACATCCGTAGCAGTAAAGCCCCTCATATTCGCTGAAATAGATATCCCCCGCATCATAAATTTTCTGGAGCAGATGCTGTACCACCCGGATATGGGCGGGATCCGTAGTGCGGATGAACTGGTCGTGGGAGATGGAAAGCTCAGGCCAGAGATTCCGGAAGGCGGCACTGATGGTGTCCACGTAGGTACGGGGACTTTGTCCTTCTTTGGCAGCGGCTTTCACAATTTTATCGCCATGCTCGTCCGTTCCCGTAAGGAAATAGGTGGTTTTGCCCTGCATACGGGCAAAGCGGGCCGCCACATCCGCAGCAATGGTGGTATAGGCATGGCCCAGGTGGGGACGGGCGTTGACATAATAAATGGGTGTTGTGATGTAAAAAACCTCGGACATGATGGGATCTCCGGGAGTCATGAGGTCAGGCGGAAGCCCCTCTCTGGGCTTCCGCAGCAAAGAGAACGCAGCCCTTTCGGGCGGCATGGCGGATATTAAACGGGATCATCCATAAGATCCTCCAGCAGGGCAATATCTCCATTGCTTTCCGGCTCTTCTCCTTCTTCGGGAAGAGGAGGGAGAGTCTGGAGCTGCTGCTGGGAGGGGGGGAGGGGTTTGAGTTCTGAAACGGAAAATTCCAGTTCCTGTCCGTCTTCCATACGTACGGCAAGGCGGGCGGCAATGACATTGTGCCGAATGATTCTGCCCTTGCCCTTGGGAGTATCCACCAGTTTGCCGATTTTAGGCACACCGCTTTTGAGATCCCTGTAGGTGCTGTTTTCATAGGTCAGGCAGCACATCAGACGGCCACAGAGTCCGGAAATTTTGGTGGGGTTCAGGGAAAGCCCCTGCTCTTTGGCCATACGGATGGAAACCGGTTCAAATTTTTCAATAAAGGCACTGCAACAGGTCTGACGACCACAGCGACCGATACCGCCGCACATCTTGGCCTGATGCCGTATGCCCACCTGGCGCATTTCAATGCGAACCCGGAACTCTTTGACCAGATTTTTCACAAGCTGTCTGAAATCCACCCGTCCTTCGGAGGTGAAAAAAAAGGTGAGCTTGGAAGCGTCAAAGGTGCTTTCCACGGAAAAAAGGTTCATGGAAAGGTTCAGGTTTTCCACTTCCCTTTTGCAGAAATGTTCAGCCCTTTCCTCCGTTTCGCGGTTTTCTTCCATGCGCAGGAAGTCCGTTTCATCCGCAAGACGCAGGATTTTTTTTAAGGGAAATCCCGTATAGGGGCTGTCCTGCTCCCGTACCGGGGTGGCCAGGTTGGCAAAGCCCAGGCCCTGTTCCGTTTCCACAATGACCGCATCCCCAAGGGACAGATCCAGGTCACCGGCATTGAAATCATAAATTTTACCTGCGGCCTTGAAGCGTACTCCCGCAATTCGGATCATGATACCCCCAAAGCTCAGAAATCCGGTTCCAGGACAGACCTGGCGCCGGATTTCGGCGTGTTTCAGATAGAATAAGGCTGTGCTTATGCAAGGGAAAAGCCGGAACCTCTGTACTGCGTCAGATGCAGAAGCAGGATCTCCAGCAGGAGACGGGGCAGGGCGTTCTGTTCCATGCGTTTTCTTGCCCCGTGGATGTTCTGGATAACACCCAGGGCCTCCTCTGCGGAAATTTTCCGGCCTGCGGCAAGAAGATCCTCCCGGCAGTCCAAAGAAAGTCCATGGATGCATAGCATGTCCGCATCCATGGCCGCAAGGCAGATATCCCGGAAAAGACCTTCGAGAATATCGAGAGCCAGTTCCGCATTTTCCCTGTCCGGTGCCAGCCATTCAGCCAGAACCATGGCTTTGGAAGGGGGGAGAGGGAGGTTTTCAGCCAGAACACGGGCCAGGATACGTCGCCTGCTGCCTGCCCTTGCCAGTTTTTCTCCCTGCTGGCGATCCCCGCAGGCCAGCCGTGCTGCGGCAAGGGCCGCTGCACTGTCCGGAGCAAGGGGGGCAATCTCTCCGGCCAGTATCTCATCGGACAAAGGTCGAAAACGGAACTCCTGACATCGGGAACGTATGGTTTCCAGCAGCCAATGGGGATGGCTGCTCAGGAGGATGAAGTACGTGCCGTCCGGAGGTTCTTCCAGTATTTTGAGCAGGGCATTGGCAGATTCCCGGTTGAGGGTTTCCGCCTCTTCCAGGATGACAAAACGCATCCGGGCTTCATGCGGTCTGCGCATCAGTCTTTCGGACAGATCCCGGATGCTGTCAATGCGGAGGATACCGTTTACAGGGCTGATCCGGAGAAAATCCGGGTGCTGATCCAGAAGGATTCTGCGGCAGGACCGGCATTCCCCACAGGGCGGGGACTCTGCCTTGCAGTTGGCCTGCATCATCAGGGTTCTGGCGGCAAGACCCCTGCCACATCCCGGCATACCGGAAAAAAGCAGGCCCTGGGGCAGCCGTCGGGAAGACAGCATACCCTCCAGGGCCCGGATGACCGTGTCCTGTCCCCTGAGATTCCAGAATCCGTATGGGGGCTGGGCTGGAAGGGTCAAGGTTTATCCCCTGACATTTTTTTCCGTTTTGTGGGGATAATCCACACGTTCCTTCAGTTCCTTGCCGCACTTGAAAAAAGGCAGTTTTTTGGGTTGAATCTGTACCTTTTCCCCTGTTTTGGGGTTACGGCCTGTGTAACTTTTGTATTCCTTGATAAAAAAGCTGCAAAGTCCCCGGATTTCTACCCGCTCTCCCCGGGCCAGAGCCTCTGTCATGGAATCAAAAAAGATCTGCACCACTTCCGCAGCTTCTGCTTTGGAAATATCGGCTTCATTTTTGAGCGTTGCAATCAGCTCAAGCTTGTTCATGGTCTGCCTCCTCACCGGCGATAAGAAATTCAAGCGAAGTACATAAAAGGAAGGCCTCCGGAAGTCAAGGACTTATCCCATGGGACGGGGCTTTCCCGTCAGACTGTCTGTTTTGTCCTGGGGGCTGCATCCGGGAGTGTGCAGTCCGAGGCCTTTGCGCAGAGCCTGCATCAGCATGTGCAGTACCATCATCTGACCATCTTCCACCTTCTGCATGTCATGGATGGGAACCACCAGGGCAATGTCCGTTATCTTTGCGAGCATCCCACCGTCAAAACCGGAGATTCCCACGGTTTTGGCTCCCCTTTCCCTGCCATAGGCCACGGCCTTGAGCACATTTTCCGAGTTGCCACTGCCGGAAATGGCCAGAATGAGATCCCCTTCCTGAAGGTAGTTTCTGAGCTGTTCCACAAAGATCCGGCTGTAGTCCAGATCATTGGCAATGGCTGTGATCATGGCCATGTTGTCCGCAAGGGAGAGCATGCGGAATTTTTTTTCAAGCTCCAGACAGGAACCCTTGTTGATGTCACAAAGGGCATGGGAGGCGGTGGCCGCACTGCCGCCGTTGCCCAGGATGAAGATGGTCTTCTGGTGCGCATACGCCTCCAGCATGGCCTCACAGAGTGCCGTGAAGGGGGCTTTATCCATTTTTTTCATGGCGTGGTACAGGGTATCGATATATCCGGATGCAAAGGTCTCAAAATCCATGGGTTCTCCTTGATGCAGGGGGCCAGTCCCTCTGGGCGGCGTCCAGGGCTTCGGGAGTTCCGATGTCCCGGAGATAGCCTGCCATGGGAAGACCGAACAGGGTCTCTTTCATATGGGGCAGAACGTGAAGGCCGAGATCATAGGGCGGCCCGCACTGATGGCGTTTCAGAACAGGGAGAAATTCCGGGCCTGCGGCATAGATTCCCGCATTGGCCAGAGAAGATGTGGGAGAGGGGGGTTTTTCCTGAAAATCCGTAATCCGTCCCTCGTCGTTCAGGGTGGCGATACCACAGGCCGAAGGATTGGGAGCCTCAAAAAGGGCCATGGTGAGCTGCGCCCCCCTTTTTTGGTTTTCTCCGTGAGCCGCCGCAAGGCGGGTCAGATCATAATTGCAGAGATTGTCCGCATAAACGATGAGGAAGGTGTCCTCATTTTTTACAAAACTTTCATTTTCAAGGAGGGTGCCCGCACTTCCCAACAGTTTGGGCTCATGACGGGTCTCAATGCGCAGCCGTTTTTCCGGCCAGGTTTCCAGAAAGGCCACCACCTTTTCTGCCAGATGGTGGGTGTTGATCAGCACATCCCTCACACCACAGGCGTAAAGCCGGGTGAGCCAGAGTCCCATGAGGGGCATGTCTCCGATGGGTACGAGACACTTGGGCGTGTGATCCGTGAGGGGTCTGAGCCGGGTGCCCAGTCCTGCGGCCAGGAGAAAGGCCTTCATCCCTGAACCTCCCGGATAACTTTCAGTTTTTTCATGTGGCTGTCCGCATAGGCCAGAATCTCTTCCCTGGCTTCCTGCTGGTTGAGGTGCTCCCAGTAGGCGGCAATGCTGTCTTCGATGCTTCGGCCCGGTGTCCAGCCCAGATCTTCCAGCGCCCGGGTGTCGGAAAAAATATGGCGGGTGTCGCCGTAGCGGTAGTGCCCCCCCCTCTGAACGGGGAGGCGTTTTCCCGTCACTTCCTGAAGCTTTTCATAGAAGGCGTTTACCGTGCAGGCCTTTGCCCCTCCCACATTGAAGATCCGCCCCCTGGCCTTGGGGTGATCCAGCACGAGCAGGTTGGCGTCCACCACATCCTTGATGTTGACAAAATCCCGCACCTGCATGCCGTCCTCAAAGATGAGGGGGCTTCGGCCACAGTAGAGGCTTAAGCAGAAGATGCGCATGGCACCGGAATAAGCGTTGAAAAAGGACTGTCTCGGGCCCTGTACGATGGAGTAGCGCATCACTGTGGTGTCGATGTCTTCCCGTGCGCCCAGACGCAGGGCCGCTTTTTCCTGGGCGTCCTTGGAGAGGGCGTAGGGATTGCAGGGGTTGGCGATGGTCTCGTCCGAGGGCCGCCACTGGAGCAGCGCTCCGCAGAGAGGGCAGGGATGTTCCCAGAGCCCCTGACGCAGGCGGCTTTCCTCCCGGATGTCGGGAATGCCCTCCCAGGCGCAGGCAGGGCAGGCATAGCGGCCTTCCCCCATCACCGCCTGACTGGCCGCCACCACGACTTTTTTCACCCTGCGGCCTGTTCCCTGTTCCGCGAGGATCTCATAGAGAAGGGCCGTACCCATGGCATTCACATGGTAGAAGGTGGAAAAATCCGGAAGATAATCCTGGTAGGCGGCAAAGTGATAGACCGCATCCACCCCCTCAAGGGCTTTGATCCAGTCTTCCTTGCAGCGCACATCCCCCCGTATGAACTGAATCTCCGGATGCAGGTAATCGGGAAGGCCTTTGGGATGGACGTTTTCCTGGAGACAGTCCAGAACCCTCACGGTATGGCCCTTTTCAATGAGGGCGTCCGCCGTGTGGGAACCGATGAATCCGGCACCGCCGGTGATGAGAATATGCATGGGGTTCTCCCCCCCCTTTTTCCGGAAAAGGGGCAAAAGGATGTGTGAAAGGGGTCTATTTGGCGGAATAGGACCGGCCATCAAAGATAATGCGGCTGCCGGATTCACTGAAAAGGAAGGGGAATTCCCGGAATCCCGCAAGACTTTCCCGTACCGCTGCCTGCTGACTGGGGGGGGTGAAAAAGAACATGAATCCCCCGCCACCAGCTCCTGCGATCTTGCCGCCCGTGGCACCGCAGTTTCGGGCGGCTTCGTACATGGCGGTCGTGGCTTCATTGGAGATCCCCGAAGCAAGGCTTTGTTTCAGCTGCCAGTTTTCATGGAGCAGCAGACCGCAGGTTTCCAGATCACCTTCGGCCATGGCCTTTGTAAAGGGTTCCACCAGGGCCACCATGGCGGAAAGGGCCTCCATTTTCTTCTGTTGTCCCAGGTTCTTCTGCTGTTCCGATAAAATGGTATCCGCACTGCGGGTGACGCCCGTAAAAAAAAGCTGCATCCCCTCACAAAGCCTCCGTCGCAGGGCGGGAGCCAGACGGACGGGTTCCCGCAGCACTGTCTCGCCCTTTTTAAAAATAAAACGGTTGAGTCCGCCATAGGCGGCGGCGTACTGATCCTGACGGCCTATGGGTTTTTTCAGGATATCGATTTCAATCCGGCAGGCTTCTTCGGCCAGCTGTTCTGCGGTTACGAGATTGTTTTTATGGGTATGCAGGGCATGGAGCAGGGCCACGGTAATGGCACTGGAGCTGCCCAGTCCGGAACCGGAGGAGGGAATATCGGCAAGGGTGGTGATTTCGACCCCGCCTTCCACTCCGGCCATACGCATGGCTTCCCGTACCAGACCATGACGGATATCCGCCACCCGCCTGACCCGTTCTTTTTCGGAGTAATTGAGATAAATATCCTCGTCAAAGCGTTCCTTCACAATGGCGTAGACATACTTATCAATGGCGGTGCAGATTACCGCCCCGTCCTGCTTGTCATAAAAGGCCCGCATGTCGGACCCGCCACCCACAAAGCTTAAACGTAAGGGGGTTTGTGCAATGATCATGATCACCTTTCGGCAGAAAACGCCCTTCATGGAAAACGAAGGGAAAAGTTCAGGGGACTTTCAGGGTAAAAAGCCGCCATCCAGACTGTGTTCCATCACCCCAAGCCCCGTGAGTGTCCAGTAAAAAGCGATCTTCCGGTCATCCTTGTCATCGGAATAGATGAGATCCAGCTGCCAGCATCCGGCATGGTAACGCAGGCCATAGTCCTGTTTCTGGGTAAGGTCTTCTTTCAGGTTGCGTTCATAGTCCCAGAGCAGGCCCAGATTATCCCGGATCCCCAGATAGCCGCGAAGGTGCAGGGAAGCAGAAAGCGCACTGGCGTAGCGGTGTTCAATATAAAAAGAATGTACCCCCCTTGTGATTTCAGCTCCGGAGCTGTAGGCCGTCCATTCCGCTTCCTGGGGGGACCAGGTGAGATCCCCGAAAAGCCGGACACCGGGTGTGGGGAAAAGGGAGAGTTCCCCTTTGGCATCGGAAAAGGGTTTTTCCCCTCTGGTCTCGGCCCTGTCCATATCATAGTCCTGGGAAATTTTAAAACGCAGGAAATCCCGGTAGACGGATCGGGTTTGTTCTTCCTCTCCGGTTTTTTCCTGAAAACGGGCCGTGAGGGTCTGGGTGAGGCTGTAGGTCATGCGCCGTTTTTTTCCGATACGGTCAAGATCATCAAAAAACGGCAGGTTTTCCTGGTCTTTTTCCGGCACATATTCAAAGGTGATGCGAGGTTGCAGGCTGTGGCGTATTCTGTCCGCACGGGTAAAACCGCCCCCAAAAACCTTGTAGATTTCCGTAAAAAGATCCATGCGGGCATCATAGAGAAAGCGGTTGTCGGTCTGGTAGCCCTCCCTGCTGTCCTCCAGGGGATTTTCACTGTACCAGACGGTCTGACGCAGCCCAAAGGAAGGTTCAGCGGAAACGGGCCCCAGGCGAAAGGGGGCATAGAGACGGGGAGCGAGATCCACCCGTGTTCCGCGTTCGCCGTTGATACGGTAAAAATAGGCACTCTCTCCTTCAAGATTGTGGTAAAGGGGCAGGGTGGCAATCCGCTGTCTCCGGCTGGAAAGGGAAAGGCGGGGCAGGCGCTGTACCGTGTCGTCCTGAAGATCCTGGCTGCGTTTTCTCACAGCATCCTCCCAGACCACTTCCCCTTCCATACGGAAAACCTCACCGGTTTTTGAAAGGAGCAGACGGTTGCTGCGGGTTTCTTCTTTCTCCGGATCCACATCCCGGCCAAATTCCTTCTGAAAAAGGGCATTGGTTTTGACAAAACCGAGGCTGCCGCTCTTGAAGTCATCGAAGTAATGGGTATCGCTTAAAAAATCCAGATCCACAAAACCCTGGGTGCTTTCGGAAAGGACAAAATTTTCTTTCATGCGGAACCAGTAGCGATCCTGTGCCACCCCATCCTGACGGGATGTTTCCGTGGGGTCACTGCCCTGGAGGCCATCAAGACGCAGGGTGAGCCTGTCTTCACTGCTCCACATTTTCCGGTATTCCAGCCCCAGGCGATCCCGGCCCTTTTCCATCAGATGATAATATAAGGTAGCGTCCGAACTTTCACTGAGGGCCAGATAGAGGGGCTGGAGGTGCTCATACCCATAACGTTCGGAAAGATGGATTTCCGGCAGGAGCAGACCGCTTTGCCGTTTTACCTTTGCCGGAAAAAAAAGCCAGGGGGTGTAGAGGGTGGGAACCCCCCTCACCCGGAAGGCTCCATGGTTCAGGGTGCCGTAGCCTTCAAGGGTAAGGGCAATGCGGGCTGCGGTGATCTCCCAGTCCGGTGTTTCCCCATCGCAGGTGGTCAGACCCGCATCATCAATCACATAGCTCTGTTCTCCTGTGCGTTCAATGCGCTGACCCCGGATGCGGAACTGGGACTGGGAGACAAAGAGACGGCCATTTTCAAGAAAGCCCCTTTGTGTCTTCATATCATAGACAATCCGGTCTCCCTCCATGCGGTCTGCATCCATACGCAGAACGATGGTACCTTCTCCGGTAATGTATCCGGTATCCGGTGCATAGGATACCTGATCCGCAGTGAGCACCATGGTCTCATTTTCGATGCGGACATTGCCCCTTGCCGTATAGGTTCCGGATGCGGGATCATAGCTCATGCTTTCGGCATGGAAGTCATAGGGATGCATTTCCTGGGCGAGGGCAGGGGAGCCCCCCGCCATGAGACAGAAAAAAAAGAGACCCAGGCAGACAGAAAAACGCATTGGCAGAAAATCCTGTGTTTTTTGGAGGAGAAGAAGGGGGCTGGGGCTTTCCCTTGAACCTCTGAAGGTTATGGACTATACATGCACTTTCCTGACCGGACAAGGGCAGGAAGGCCTAAAAAGGACAAAACAACCAACAAAACTCCATACGATTTCAAAGAAGGAACGATCATGCTCATAACCCTCTGCGGCGGCGAAGGCGCAGGCAAAAGCACCCAGGTGAAACGGCTTTCCGAAGCCCTGAAAGGACGGGGCTTTTCCGTGGTGTGTACACGGGAGCCGGGAGGAACGGCCATCGGCAGAAAAATCCGTGCCCTGCTGCTGGATCCTGAAAATCGGGAGATGACAGGGGAAACGGAGCTTTTTCTTTATGCCGCAGACCGCTGCCAGCACCTTGGCGAGGTGGTTCGGCCTGCCCTTGCCGCAGGCAGGATTGTGATCAGCGATCGTTTTGCCGACAGCACCACCGTGTATCAGGGGGTGGCCCGCGGGCTGGATCCCCGGCGTATCCGTAATGTCCATGCGCTTGTGCTGGAGGGGCTGAAACCGGATATCACCTTTCTTCTGGATCTCCCCCCCGAAAAAGGCCTTGCCCGTGCCCTGGCAGAGGTGGGAACAGGCGGGCGACCCGGTGATGAAACCCGCTTTGAAAAGGAAAGCCTTGTTTTTCACCAGAAGATCCGGGAAGGTTTTCTTGCCCTGGCTGTGGAGGAAAAAGATCGTTTTTGTCTTCTGGATGCCCTGGAACCTGTGGAAACCCTCACGCAAAAAATGCTTGAGATCTGTCTTGCCCTGCTGGAAAAAAAGAAAAAGGAGAGGCCATGAGCAGTCTGGAAGAAACGGAAAAATGGCGGGAAATACTTTTTGAGGAAACCTTTGACCGTATCTGTGCCGAAGTGCGGCGTCAGAAGGACGCCAGTCCCCGGTTTTCCATCGGAGATCTGGAGGCCCGTCTCAATGACCGCTACCTGAGCTATGGGCATGGCTGGGATGGGGGAGGCCCTGTTCAGGAAGTACGGCTTTCTGCGGAAATTGCGGCTCTGGAATCCCTCCTTGCCGAATGGCGGGGCGGGCTTTCTCCCCTGAAGCGTATCTGAGCCATGGAGACTTTCCGGTCTTCCCTGTCCGGGGTGGCGGAGGCGCGTATCCGTCGGCAGAATGCTGTCCCCTTCCGTGGGGACGGGGACTATGTGCTTTACTGGATGCAGCAGTCCCAGAGGGTGGCGGAAAACCATGCCCTGGCCTTTGCCCTGGAAATGGCGTCCTTTCTGCAAAAACCTCTGGTGGTGGCCTTCTGCCTTTTTGGGGGCTACCCTGAGGCCCGCTGGCCGCATTTTGTCTTTATGCTGGAGGGCCTGAAGGCGCTTTCCCGGAAGTTTGAGGCCCTGAACATTCCCTTTGTGCTGCGTATCGGAGAGCCTGAAGCCGTGCTGCCTGCCCTGATTCACAAGGCTGAAGCACTGGTTCTCGATGTGGGCTATCTGCGGCACCAGAAACGGTGGCGGGAGCATTTTGGCCGGGAAGCCGGATGTGCTGTTTTCGCTGTGGAGTCCGATGTGGTGGTGCCCCTGGCCCAGGCTCTGGAGCGCAGGGCCTGGGCCGCCCATGTGCTGCGCCGGAAAATCCTGCCCCTGCTGCCGTTTTTTCTGGAGGAGCCCCATATGCCCGCAGCCCTGCCCTTCCGGGGCCTGCCGCCTGCGGGGGAAGATGCCGGAGAGGGAGAGGCCCTTTTACGGCGGGCAGGAGTTCCCTTTTCGCCCCTTCCCCCGGCCTCGCCTTTTCAGGGGGGTGAAGATGCGGCAAGGCGCTGTCTTGAGGATTTTCTTCTGAAAAAAGCGGACCGGTATGTGAAGGAACGCAGCCTGCCCCATTGTCATGCCGTTTCCTTTCTCTCCCCCTACCTGCATTTTGGCATGATTGCCCCGACCCTTGTGCTGCGGCGGATTCAGGCCAGTCCTCTGAAGCCGGAAGTTCGGGATGCCATTGTGGAGCAGCTTGTGGTACGGCGGGAACTGGCCATGAATTTTGTGCAGTACACGCCGGACTATGACCGCTACGAGGCCCTGCCTTCCTGGGCACAGGAAACCCTGGCGGCACACAGCAAGGATGTCCGGCCTTTTCTTTACAGCCTGGAGGCCCTGGAGAAGGGGGAAAGTCATGATCCTTACTGGAATGCCGCCATGAAGGAAATGCGGCTGACGGGCTATATGCACAATGTGATGCGCATGTACTGGGGGAAAAAGATTCTCGAATGGTCACCTTCTCCGGAAGAGGCCTTTGAACGGCTGCTTTTTCTCAACAACCGGCACTTTCTCGATGGCCGGGATCCCTGTTCCTATGCGGGCTGCGGCTGGATCCTGGGGCTTCATGACAGACCCTGGCCTTCCCGCCCTGTTTTTGGCAGTATCCGGTTTATGACGGCATCGGGACTGGAGCGTAAAAGCCGTATCCGGGACTATGTTTCCTGGGTGGACGCCCTTGAGTGATCTTGTTATGCTGTCCTGTAAATTTTTTGCAGCATCCGGCCACCCGCCAGCGTGTCTTGATCTGTCTGAAACCCAGACCTTCACCCCTTTGCATCAGGATTTTTTATGGCAAACTCCCTTCTGGATTTTATAGGCAATACCCCGCTGGTGGAAATCCGGCGCATGAACCCCAATCCCCGGGTACGTATTCTGGCCAAGCTCGAATACATGAATCCCGGCGGCTCGGTAAAGGACCGGGCCGCCTTTTACATGATCCGTATGGCGGAAGAGGCCGGTATCCTCACAAAGGACAAGGTGGTGATTGAAGCCACCAGCGGCAATACGGGGATTGGTCTTGCCATGGTCTGCGCCGTAAAGGGCTACCGGCTCATGCTGGCCATGAGCGAGGCGGTCAGTCTGGAGCGACGCCGTATTCTGAAGGCCAGGGGAGCAGAAATTCTCCTTACCCCCGGTCATCTGGGGACAGACGGGGCCATTGAGGCGGTTTACCGCCTGGTGCGGGAACAGCCGGATCGGTATTTCATGACTGACCAGTACAATACCGAAGCCAACTGGCGGGCCCACGCCGAAGGAACCTCGAAGGAAATCTGGGAGCAGACCGGGGGAAAGGTCAGTGCCGTTGTGGCTACCATGGGCACCACAGGAACGCTCATGGGACTTTCACGCGGGCTGAAAGCCTTTGATTCCAAAGTACGCATTATCGGGGTGGAACCCTACCTCGGGCATCGCATTCAGGGCCTGAAAAACATGAAGGAAGCCTATCAGCCCGAGCTGTATGAAAAGCAGCGGCTGGATGTCAAGGTGAACATTGAGGATGCCAGAGCCTTTGAAACGGCAAGGCGTCTGGCCCTGGAAGAGGGACTGCTTGTGGGGATGAGCAGTGGTGCGGCCATGGCCGTGGCCCAGGATGTGGCGGCTTCCATGGAAGAAGGTGTTGTGGTGGCGATCCTGCCGGACAGCGGGGAACGTTACCTTTCCACCGAACTTTTTGCCAGCAAGGCTCCGGTCTCCTTACGCTTTTACAACACCCTGACCCGTACCCGGGAAAGTTTTACACCCATCCACGAAGGAAAAACCTCCATTTATTCCTGCGGCCCCACGGTGCATGACCGTATGCATCTTGGCGGTTGCCGCAGGGCCCTTTTCAGTGATCTGCTCTGCCGCTACCTCAAGTTCCGGGGCTTTGATGTCACCCATGTCATGAACATTACGGACATGGATGACAAAACCATTGCCGGCTCCGAAGCGGCAGGTCTGCCCCTTGAAGCCTTCACGGAACAGTGGATTCGTATTTTTCATGGGGATCTTGCCCGTCTCGGTGTGGAGCCTGCCAAGCACTATCCCAAGGTCAGTGAGCACCTTGAAGACATGGTGGCCCTGACCCGCAAGCTTGTCAGTTCAGGTCTTGCCTACGAAAAACACCATTCCATCTATTTTAATATTTCCGCCTTTCCGGGATACGGCTCCCTTTCCGGTGTGGATCTCGATAAAATTCACCTGGGAGCCACTGTGGATCTGGAGGAGTATGAAAAGGACAATCCCAGGGATTTCACCCTGCTGAAACGTATCCGGCTTTCCGAGCTGAAACGGGGCATCTATGCCGCCACGGAATGGGGGAATGTCCGTCCGTCCCTGCATCTTCAGTGCGCCGCCATGTCCATGAAATATCTGGGCCAGACCTTTGATATCCATACCAGTTCACGGGAGCTGCTTTTTCCCCACCATGAAAACGAGATTGCCATTGCCGCAGCCGCCACGGGCGCTCCCCTGGCCCGCTGCTGGATGCACTGCGACCGGGTTTTTGTGGATGGTCAGGCCGTGGGTTCTGAAAACCGCATCACTCTGGGGGATCTCGAAGCCCGGGGCATGACGGATCGGGAAATCCGGTTCTGGCTCCTGTCCGCCCACTACCGCAAACCTGCCCTGCTTACCCAGGACATTCAGCTTTCCGTACGGCGATCCCTTTCCCGCATCGACAGTTGTCTGCAACGTCTTTCCTCCCTGACGGGGGATCAGGAGGAAGGCGAAGCGGTACGTCTGGCCGGGGAACTCAGGGAACAGTTTGTCCGGGACATGGATGATGATCTCAATATTTCAGCGGCTTTGGGGGGGATTTTCAACCAGATCCGCAGCCTGAACCGTCTTCTCAGTGACGGCAGAGTTGGCCGCAGGGGGGCAGCCCGGGTCTTGCAGGTTTTCCGGGAGCTGGATCAGGTGCTGGGGATTTTCAATGTGGTGGACGTTCATCAGAATCCGGATATCACCCGCAAGCTTGCGGAAAGGGAGGCGGCGCGGAACCGGGGAGACTGGGAGGCGGCGGATCGGCTTCGGGCTGAGCTGGGCCGTATGGGACTTGTGATTCAGGATGGTAAAACCGACAATGAGATGCTGACGCCCGTATCGGGTTAAAACCGGAACAGGATGCTGAAATGCAATCTGCCAAAATGCAGTCAAGGAGCCTTGTCCCATGATGGATGTTCTGTATTTTCCCTTTCTGGAACCTGAACCTGCGGTTCTGACCCGTATGCGTTCCCTGTTTCCGAATCTTGTTCTTGTGAAGCCTTTCTCCGGTGAAAAAAAAGAAGAGCGGCAAGCGGAACCTTCGTTTCTCGTTCCGGAAAAGCTGGATGAAAAGCTGCTGCGTGCCATGATGCAGAGTTTCAGGGAGCGTGCGCAGCTTCTGGGCAAAGATGCATTTTCTGAGGTGTTTCAGGAAAGGGATGAAGAGTTGCCCCCCGCATCCCTGGCCCTGGAGATTCTTGGAGAAACAACGGAGGCAGCTTCAAGGGAAAGGAAGGAAGACAGCCTTGCCATGGCAGCTTTTTTTCTCCTGGAAGCCGAAGCCTTTGACCGCATGCAGCAGGATGTTTTTGAGGATCTCTGCCGTGTGGAGAAGGCCAGAAAAACCATGATGGCTGCGTTAAAAGGGGAAGAGGAAAAGAATGGACGGTTTTTGCCCCCTCCTTTGCCCTGCCGGATGGAAGACCGTCTCCGGGCCTGGATGCGGCTGGTGCAGCACTGCCGCCGGGTTCCCGATGTATGGGTAACGGATATGCCGGGTCTTGCCGGTGTCCTTGAACATTTCTTTCCTGAAGGACAGGCGGATGAAATGAATGTACGGGAAGCCGGGGTGCCCCTGGATCTGCCCTCCGGGGTTCAGGGCAGGCTTTTCAGGCTGGGGCTTGGAAGCAGGGAGATGGCATCCTTTTTCCATGATCGTGAAAAGATTCCGGAATTTTTATGGATTTTTTGTATGAATACGGATTCCTGACGGGCTGTTTCATGTGGAAAGGGAAGAGGTGCCTTTTCTTTTTTCAGGAATCCCGTAAATGGAGTTGACAGAAGCTTGGTGAAGCTCCTATAAATTCGCTGAATTCCCTCTGAAACTCTTTGTAAACCCCTTCCGGGGGCAATCCGTCGGGCAGATGGCCTTTTAAAAAAGGCTGATACCGGATGCAAAAGAGAACATGTAGTGTACCTAAATTCATGATTCAGATTTTTGAAAGGAGGACAGAAAATGAGTGGCTACTACCCCGTTGTGGATGAAGACAGATGTGTGGGCTGTGGTGAATGTGTGGATGTATGTCCCGTAGATGTTTTTGAAATGAAAGATGACAAATCTGTTCCCGTAAATCCCGATGAGTGCCTTGGCTGCGAAAGCTGTATTGAAGTCTGTGAACCTGGTGCCATTGTTATTGAGGGCCTTTAATGTTCCTGTCTGGGGAACCGCTGCTTTACAAACCCGGAAGATTTCACTGGAATCTTCCGGGTTTTCTGTTGGTTGAGATTAGCCCTTGACCACGGCCAGGGGACTGAGGCGTACCCGTATCCGGATCAGATCCTTCTGCTGTTCCATGACAAGGTCAATGTCCTTGTAGGCTCCGGGGGCTTCGCCAAAATCCGTGTGTCCCCGCAGGGTTCCCCGGGTAAGCTTCGGAAAGGGAGAGTGTACAATCCCCTTCATGGATGCGGCCACGGACGCGGGACTGAGGATGCGGCAGGCTTCGTTTCGGCCCATGATACGTCCTGCTCCGTGGGAACAGGAACAGAAGGAATCCGGGTTGCCGAGACCTTCCACCAGATAGGAAGGGGCACCCATGGAACCGGGAATGATGCCCTTTTCCCCCTTTTTGGCCGAAGTGGCTCCCTTGCGGTGGAGCCAGACCTCGGTTTCAAAGTGCCTCTCCTTTGCCGCGTAATTGTGGTGAATGTTCACCTCTTCGCCAAAGGAGCAGTGCAGCACATCCTCCAGTACTTCCTTGACCACCTGCATCATGCGCCTGCGGTTTTCCCGTGCAAAATCCAGAGCAAAGTTCATATCCCGGATATAGTCCTGCCCTTTAGGCCTTTCTGCATCCAGGAAGGCCAGATCCTCGGAGGGAAGGACAATTTTTTCCCGCTGGTTTTCCCGCAGGGCCTGCTGATGATAGTATTCGGCAATGGTCTTTCCCAGGTTGCGGGAACCCGAATGGAGCATGGCCCAGAGACGGCCTTCCGCATCGGACTGGATTTCGATGAAATGGTTGCCTCCTCCCAGGGTACCGAGGCTCTGAGCCGCCACGTGCAGGGTATCCTTTTTCATCCAGCCCGGTGTTTGTTCAAGATTTTGGGCATAGTCTTCCATGCCTTTCCAGCGTTGGGCCATCTTGTGGCGCTCGAATCCCGAAGGGATCCGTTGACGCAGGAGAAGGGTAAGGGTTTCCAGTGTTTTTTTGTCCGGTTTTCCCTGAAAATCCGTGGACAGGGCACACATGCCGCAGCCGATATCCACGCCTACGGCATTGGGAATCAGAGCGTTGCGCAGCGCCACCACTCCGCCGATGGGCATACCGTATCCCGCATGACAGTCCGGCATGAGGGCGATGTGTCCGAAAACTCTGGGATGGCGGGAGAGATTTTCTGCCTGTTCCAGGGCCAGGGCATCGGGATCCGGGCACCAGGATCGGATGGGAATACCGGATTCTTTGAATGTTTTCATGGGGAAAACCTCCTCGCTATCAGGACGGATCTTTCGGATACTGGCCTTTGGAGAGAATGCTCGCAAGGGTGCTGCGCCGCATATGATACAGGTCTTTTAAGGCCAGGCCCAGAGCCAGCCACATGCGCACCCTGTCCGTATGGGACGTATCGGGAATCAGGGGAGCAAGGAAGGGATAGAGTTCCATGAAGGCCTCGGAACGGTAACGGTAATTGTAGTGCTGCATGTGGGTCAGGGTCTGGAGAAAATCCCTTGTCTGTTTATCGGTACAGGGGCGCAGATTTTCCTGGGGGATAAAGCCGACGCAGACCCGCTCCAGAATGCGATCCACCATTTCCGTATCCAGCCAGGGCAGGCCCCTTTCATTGAAACGGAGGGAAGAAAGCCCCCAAATCTCCCAGACCCTTTCAGGAACCATTCTGCGGGAAGCCCGCTCCGTGGCCCAGGCGATCATGTCGGGGTGTCTTGCTTCATCCGTGCAGAGGCGTTCCGGATCGGGAATCTTGCCCACACGCCCCAGATCCAGACGATCCGCATCCCAGCAGGTGCGCACGCTGATGTCCCCCTGGGTTTTGCCTTTGGTATGGTCCGTACAGGCGGAGACCAGCAGTTCAAAACGGGCATCGTCGAGATGGATGAAATTTTCCCGCAGACGTCTTGCAAGATTGGCCCCCCGGAGTCCATGGTTAAAATCCAGGCCCTCATTTTTTCTGCGGGAATCGTGGAAAAGGGCAAAATAGCAGACTACATGCCTGTCTGCACCATTTTGTTCCGCAAGGCGAAGTCCGATTTCCATGACCCTCGCCCAGTGGGAAACCCCATGGGTGCCGAAGGGATTGAGCCTGTACTGGGAAAGAATTTTTCCAACGATTTTTTTCTCATCCATGTCACACTCCCGGAAGAGCCCTTGAAGAAACGGGGCGTACTCTTTAAAATACCGTCTGTTTTGCCTCGCATGGGAAGACAGGATCGGGCAGAAGCAGCAGGGATGCCTGCGCATGACGATCCTCTCCATCCTTATTTAATGGCCATCTCCCCATAATGGAAGAGCAGAATGTCCGGAAAACTTCAAAAAAAAATCTCCGATCTTGTGGATACGGAATGGTTTCTTGCCCTGGAGGCCGAAGAAGGGACGCCGGAGTCTCCGGAGGAGAGCCTTGTGCGCAGCCTTTCGCCGGAAATGTCCGATGATGCCTGCCTTGCCCTCTGGCTTGCCTTTCACAGAAAAAAGGCAGGTTCCGGCCGCAATGCGGTTCTGCCCGGAGAACAGGTGGTGCTGAGCCTGAAGCTGGGCATCTTTGTGCTGGCAGTGCTGGGGGCTCTCACGGGCTTTTCCATGACCCTGGGAGTGCTGTATTATGATGGTACAAGACCTGTCAATCTCCTCTATGCCCTCCTTGTGCTGGTGGTTCTGCCCCTGAGTACTGCCTTTCTTACCCTCCTCTTTCTGCTTTTCCGGAAAAAACGCCTGCCGCTGGGGTACCGGCTTTTTCTTTCCATGGTTTCTTCCCTGTTTTTTCGTCTTCTGAAGGGGGCCGGACAGAGGATGCCGGGCAAAGTGGAGGCGTTTTGTCAGGCAAGGGGAAGGCACCTTGAACAAGTTGCCAGCCGTTACCGCAAGCTTGTGCCGGCCCTTGTTTTTTTTGCTTTTCAACTGGGAGGTTTTGCCCTGGTACTGGGGATGGCATCGGCCTTTTTTTTAAAGGTGATCGGCAGCGATCTGGCCTTTGCCTGGCAGAGCAGCCTGACGCAGGGAACGGAAATCCTCCATCCCCTGACCCATACGCTGGCCGCACCCTGGCGTTTTTTTCTTCCCCATGCCCTGCCGGATCCTGCCCAGATCGAAGGTTCACGGGTCATTTTAAAGGAAGGCATGGCTGCCCTTGAGGCCCGGCATCTCACCGCCTGGTGGCCCTTTCTCGGAATGGGCCTTCTCGTCTATGGTATTTTGCCGAGAGGGCTTCTCTTCTGTTTTGCCCTCTGGCACATGCACCGCAGGGCAGGGGAGAGTGCGGTGCAGGACAGCCGCGTGCAGCGGCTCTGTTTTTTTCTGAGACGGGCGGCCATGACGGCAGGCCCTGAACTCTGCGCAAAACAGCCCTTTTCTGAACCCGGCTCTGGGGAAAAGGGGAGGCTGGAATCCAGAGGGGAGCATTTGTCCGTTCCCGACGGGGAGACGGTTTTGGCAACAGCTTCCATCAATGCCTGGGAACTTTGGATCATCCGGGAAATTCCCGAGAAGCTGCACCGAATCCTGTCTGAAGACGTGACGGGTATCATGGGGCATCCCCCTTCCCGGATTCTCTGCGTGGACATGGAGGCTTTTCCGGAAATCCCGCAGAATCCGCCCCTGTCCCGGGTATTGGCCCTCGAAGTTTTTATGCCCCCTGTGCGGGAAGATTTGCAGGCCTTACGGGAGGTTTCGGAAAAGAATGCGGCACCTTTCTGGATCTGGCCCGTGGGAAAACCTTGCGGAGAGGTGACATTGCAGCCTCCGGCTCCGGAGGACATTGCCATCTGGAATAAAAAGCTGGAAGGACTCCGGGAGCCGAGACCTTTTATCCTTGCAGGAGCTAAGCCATGACCGCTGAAAACCGGAAACTGGAGTTTGCCGTGGTGGGCCATCCCAATGAGGGAAAATCTTCGGTGGTGGCCACCCTGGTGGAGGAGGATACCATCCCCATCAGCCCCTGGCCGGGGGAAACCCGTGAAAGCCGGGCCTATGCCGTGCAGGCCGGGGAGGGGGTGCGCCTGCTTTTTTCCGATACCCCAGGATTTCAGTCGCCCAGGAGCACCCTTGTCTGGATTCAGGAACACGAAAAAGAGAAGACGGGCAAAGATCTGGCCCAGGCCTTTTGTGAGGCCCATGCGAACAATCCGGATTTTGTGGATGAGTGTCAGATTTTTTCCGTCCTGGCCCGTGGCGCCGGGATCCTGTATGTGGTGGATGCGGGACGGCCTGTACGGAAAACGGATCTTGCGGAGATGGAGATCCTGCGCCTTGTCGGGCTTCCCCGCATGGCGGTGATCAATCCCAAGGGGGCTTCCGATGCTGTGGAGGAATGGAAAACCGCCCTGCGGAAAACCTTCAATGCCGTCCATGTCTTTAACGCCCTCACCGCAGGTTTCAAAGAAAGAATACGCCTGCTTCTGGCTTTAAAATCCATGGATCCCGATGTGGATCCCCTGCTGCATCCCGTGATCCATGCACTGGAACAGGACTGGGAAGAGCGTATCCTGCTTTCTGCAGAAAGTATCCGGGATCTTGTGACCAGGGCGACAACCTATATCCTGTGCGCGGAAGCTGCGGATGCAAAGGAGGTTCCCCTGCTTTCGGCAACCCTCACAAGCCGCTGGCAGGAGGGGGTGCGCAGACTGGAGGAGAACTGTTGGGAACGGCTGAGGGAGATTTTCCGTCACCGTTTCTTTGCCCCGTCTCCGGATCTGCTGGCCCTTGTGGAAACGGATCTTCTTTCACGGGAGGCTTTTCGCATGTTCGGACTTTCCCGCCTGCATCTGGCCGCCATCGGTGGGGGAGCGGGAGCCGCTGTGGCTGCGGGGCTGGATGTGGCTCTGGGCGGAGCGGCTCTGGGCCTTGTCACCGCAGCCGGAGGGCTTGCCGGTGCGGCCTGGAGCTATCTCGGAACCCGGAGTGGCGATGTCCGCAGGGTGGCGGGTATCCGGGTCAGTGGCTTTACGGTCTCCGTCGGCCCTGTGCGGGATATGCGGATTCCCTGGATGGTACTGGATCGAAGCCTGCTTCTTTTTCATGCCCTTGTGACACGCACCCATGCCGCGAGAGATACGGCAATGGGCGGCGGGGAGGGGCTGTGGAATTTTCTTGAACCTGAGGAAAGAAAAACCCTGGCCGTTTTTATCCGGGATGCGGCCAGGGAAAAAAAAGACAAGGATCAGGAAGAACGGGTGAAAATGCTTCTGGCTTCTGTACTGCGGCGTCTTTCCCTGGGTACTGGTCAGAAGAAATAGCCAAAAATGTAGGAGAAGGCCGTCCAGGCAATAACAAGGCAAAGCCCCCATTTGATCCAGCGTTCCGGAACAAATTTCTGAACTCTGGCCCCGCAGTACATCCCACAGAAGCCGCCCAGACCAAAGAGCAGGCCGAGAAGCCAGTCCGGGGAAATGGCCTGTTCCGGATTCAGCAAGGCCAGCCCCTGGTAAAAAATAACCCCCGCAACACTGGTGATAAAGGTACCCATGAGGGCGGCACCGGCCACGGTGTACACGGGAAGTCCGAAGACGGAAACAAAAAAGGGCGCGATGATGGCACCACCGCCAATGCCGTACACCCCGCCGATAATTCCCACAATACCGCTTAAGGCCATGATACCCCTGGCGCTGACATGGTATTCTTTTTCCCTGAAGAGAAAACGTACCTCAAAAAAGCCGGATGCCAGAATTTCCACTCTGCCGCTTCCCTGGACACCTGCGGCGACAGGGGACTTTTTTCCGAGAAGATCCCGGATCATGCGGATACCGATATACAGCAGAACACATCCCACAAAGAGTTTGAAGAGAGAGGGATTGGGGAGGTAGTAGATCCGGATGACGGCACCGATAAAAACACCCGGAAGGGTGCCGATGACCACAGCCCGTACCAGAGGGGGGATGAGACGGCCTTCCTTGTAAAAGCGCCAGACCCCGCTGGGGATGGCCACGATATTGTAAAGCTGGTTGGTGGCACTGACCGAAGGACTGGTGAAGCCTAAAAAGCTCATCTGAAAGGGCAGCAGCAGAAAGGCTCCGGAAATGCCCCCCATGGCACAGAAAAAAGCCAGGACAAAGCCTGTCAGAACAGGGATGAGGGGGTTGAGGGACAGACCGGATACGGGAAAAAAAATTTCCATGGGTGTTTCCTTTTTTATGGAGAAAAGGGCGGGGTGTGAAATTCTTCTTTTGAAGAAACAGAATTTGTTACAGCAAATAGCGTACCAATTTAATAGAAAATGAACATTTCATAAAAAGCCCGCAGCTGCAACGGTTAAACCGGATTGCCTGTTCCATGTATGGGGGGACAGAATGTCACGGGTTCTGGCAGTTTGTCCGGAGGCTTTACAGACAGATTTTTGCAGAATGGCATTGTTTGGGAAAAGAGTCCTGTTTTTCAAAAATTTTTCTTGACAGAATGCCGACCTTTGTGGAAAGGTTGTTTCAACAGATGAACGCTGTTCTTGCCAGAATACAACTTCATCCCTCCCAGACTTCCTCCCCAGTAAAAAGAACCGTATCCTATCCCCAGGATGCGGTTCTTTTATTTGAGCTTAAAATATTAACTGATTACCATTTTGCTTCAGCAAAAACCCAAAATGCCTTCCAGGAAATTTTCCCGGAAGGCATTTTTCAGTTATACGGGAATCTCTTGGAAATCAGAAACGGTAATTCGCGGTCAGGGTGTATCCCCAGAGGAAACCCTGGTTTTCTACATGGACTGTGGCATCGGGATCCCCTGTTGTATAATAACCAATTGTTTTATTAAGGTTTTCTGATGTTCCTGTGACGTCATCTCTGTAGCCCCAGTCAAAGGTGCGGATATGCTGGAAGGCAAGGTCAATGGTCCAGTTCTGAGTGGCTTTTATGGAAGCGCCCAGGTTCATGATATGACGGTCGTTATCGGGCCAGCCGTTGTCAAAGGTTTCTGCAGGTACAGGTGTTGGATCATAGACATAACTGGCCATGAGTGTCAGGCGCTCGTTGAAGAGGTATTCACCTGCCAGTTTGTACTGGATTTCGTTAGTCCATTGCCGATTGTAGCCCATATCCTTTGTTTTTCCGATTGTAGCAGCACTGATTTTTTGAGTAAGGTCTGCTTTTTTCTGTGCCTTAAAACCTGCATGCAATTCTGGGGGAATCTGTTTTGTAGCCACAGCCATGTTGGCAATATTTGTAGCCGTCTGATCAATGATGGCCACGACGCCACGGGGGAGTTCTGTGGATGTGATGTATTCGTGCTGAAATTCGTTGATGCTCCAGTTGGCCCAGACCATATCAAAGGACATGGCAAACCGGTCTGTAAACGCGTAACGGATACCCGCCTGTACAGCTTCCGGATGGTCATAGGGCATGGTAACGGTTCCTACCTTCTGACCGTTATGAATGAAGTCCCCGGAAAAATCGCCGGGAGTCCGTGAGCGATAAGTTAACCCGAGGCTCAGACGTTCCGTAGGTCTGTACTGGATACCTGCGTTCCAGGACCAGTTCAGACTGTCCTCCATTTCCAGTTCAGATGTGATGAGGGAACCCGGGGTACTGCGATCCGGCTGTATGTTTCCGAATACGGCTTTTGTACTTTGTGCGATCATTGCATCGGTCATGGCAGGATTTTTTTTCAGTTCAGCCTGGAAACCTGCCTGGAGCTGGGGAATGACAAGTGTCTGAAAAGGATCAATGAGGTTCGTTTTACCAGCCTGACAGGTGGAGCGTCCCATACTGACCGCAAAACCAAAAGCCAGCTTATCACTGACTTTGTAGGAAATCCCAGGAGTTACGGTTACACGGGTGTACATGGATTCCCAGGCGTTGAAACCTAAGGGTTTTTCAAAGGGATCTTTGTCCGTTTTCAGGTGCAGACCATAGGGTGCATAGGCTGCAATGGCAAAGCTCATCTTGTCATTGATGGGCATGGCAAAACCCATGTGGGGATTGATGACGGGATCCATTTCCGTATCCCAGCGTCTGCCCTGAACACCTTGTGGTGCCTTGGGATGGGGATTCCCATTTTTATCCAGAATTCTGAAATTTTTATAATATCCCTGAACATCATAAACAGTTATTCCTGTGGTCACCACAGGTGCTGTGATATTGCTGAGACCGGCAGGGTTGTAATATACGCCAAAGGCGTCCGTGACGTTGGCGGAAACGGCTTCGCCCAGAGCTGCGTTTCGTGCACCGATACCAAAGGGCTGTACCAGCCCCGCATAGGCGCTGCTCCCCATGAGAAGCAGCCCTGCACACATGCAGACAAATTTTTTCATTTTTCCTCTCCCTCGTTTTAGTTCGTATCCATAAAGTTTGTACTAGAACTATTTTCAGACAATTTTTTCTTTGTCTGAAAGGGCTGAATCCCCAATTCAGCCTTGTGTGACCATTCCTACAGAGTTTGATTGTAAAACCATTGTTTGATCCGAAGTTTGAAACTTGAATCGTTGTTCATCGTATGGGGCTTCTCTATATGGGTCCATACGCTTTTGTCAACAGAGAAAGTGCTTTTTCTGCATGAACCCTGGAAGATGCTGCTGCGGCAGTTTCTGATGCTGGAAGAAGGTCGGGAGAGCTGGCCAAAGATCCATATGGGTTTTGACAGGAAGGGGTGTTTGGCGTAATAGGCTGCTGGTAAAAATAAAACCGGATAATTGGACTCTAACTGAGGAAAAGCTTGTGGAATGGGTGATTCAACTTGTGAAAATGGGGGCGGCACTGGGTTCCGCCATGTTGCTGGGACACTGGTTTCTTGCGGAGGTCAAGCGGGTAAAGGCACAGAAACAGCCGGTTTATAAGGCATATATGACTCTCCCGGGTGTTCTGGTGATGCTGGCGATTCTGGTGCCTGCTTTTTTATGGTTTTTTATGAAATAATTTTTTTGTACAGCCTCACACCTGCTGGTTTTCAAGGGCTTCAATATGCGCCATGCCTTCCTGGCAGGACTGCATTCTGGATGTTGCAGACCGGAAATGGGTGCTTCCCGTCAGCCCTTTGGCCAGCCAGCCCAGACGGGAACGCAGCAGCCGACATGCGGTATCCTCGCCGTAGAAGGCGCTCATATCTTCGATGTAACGCCGCATGGCAGCAAAGTGGGAAGCCTTTTCCCTGCCCCGTGCCCTTTCTCCCAGAAGGCTCTCCTGGATGTCTTTCAGGATATGGGGGGCGTAGAGGCTTGCCCTGCCCACCATGACGGCATCGCACCCTGTCTGACGGAACATGGAAAGGGCCTCTTCGGCTGTGGTGATATCTCCGTTACCGATTACGGGGATACGAACCAGGGCCTTGATACGGCGGATATGGGAAATATCGGCCTTGCCGCCAAAGCCCTGACGGGCTGTCCGGGGGTGGAGGGTAAGGGCATCCACCCCGCAGTCTTCGGCAATGCGGCTCAGAATTTCGGCATCCCGGCCATCGGGAGTCCAGCCGGAACGCATTTTCAGGGTCAGGGGAATGGAAAGCACACGGCGGACTTTTTTCAGGATCGTTTCCATTTTCCGGGGATCCTGCATAAGGGCTGAGCCGGATCCGGACTTGAGCACCTTGCGTACGGAACAGCCGCAGTTGATGTCCAGGATATCGGCTCCGGCATCCTGCACCATGGCAGCTGCCTCGGCCAGAATATCGGGATCCGAACCAAAAATCTGGATGGAAAGCGGTCTTTCTGCGGAACGGCTTTCCATGAGTTCACGGGTTTTTTCTGATCCGTACACAAGACCATTGGCACTGACCATTTCCGAGCAGACAAGTCCGCAGCCAAAGCCCTTCACCATGAGCCGGAAAGGCAGATCCGTGACACCTGCCAGGGGAGCCAGCACCGTGGGCTGGGGGATGGTCAGGCCGCCTATGGAGAATCCGGCCTGGGGAAGGGGAAAGGGCATTTCCCGGACATCCGGGGACATTGAAGGCTGGGGATGCATAAAAAATCCTTAAAATTTCTTATCGGGCATAGCAGTAAAGACAGTTGTGCCCGCAGACCTGCCTGCGGTAACTGCCGATATCCGTAGAACGGGTGCAGGCACAGTCCGGTCTTTGTCCCTTTTCCTTTTGCAGGGAAAGGGTGCCGAAACGGGCTTTGAGCAGATTTCCCGGTATACAGGCCCCAGGCAGAACCCCTGCGGGTTTGAGGGCTTCCAGCATTTCCGGTTCACAGCAGAGAAAAAGGCCCATGTCCAGACTGTGCAGCCTGCGGGCCATGCGGTGGAGGATGTCCATTTTGCGGGCGTTTTCCGGATCGGAAAAAAAAATGCCTGCGGCTTCCCCCCTTTTCAGCACTTTGGGGTAGAGATCGAGAAAACTTGTGGTACAGGATCGGATTCCTGCCCTGGCTGCGGTTTCGGCAATCCGGAGAAAGGCTCCAAGGTTGTGCTGGCTCTGACCATGGATGTCCTTCCAGTGGCAGATGGGGTCAAAACGCCAGACGATGTTGTCGCTTCCAAAGCGCTGCCCCAGGGCCGCCATCTGCCCCAGTCTTTCGTGCAGAGCAGGCAGATTCGGTTCCAGTATGCAGGGCGTGTTGAGGGTAAACTGCAGATACACCCCAATTCCCATGGAAAGCAGTTTTTCTCCGGTTTTTTCCCTTAAGAAAGGCCCATAGTTTTTGGACCAGAAAACAATGGCCGCGACGTCCCTCTCCGATACCGGCACATGAAGGCTCTTTCCGGACACGGGATTTTCCACCATGAAAAAGCCCTTTTTCAGTCCTTCATGGAACCAGGGGAGGTGAAAAGCGGGCAGATCCGTCCTTCGGGAAGCGGAAAGAATGCGGCGCAGAGCCATGGCATCAGGATTTTTTAAAGTCCGAAAAAGAGATCACCTGCCCGGGGGCGGATGGATTCTTTTCTTTTTTTTCAAGGGCTTCAGCTTCTTTTTCACGGGCTGTCAGGGCTTCGGGGGGTTCCAGCTTTTCAAGGCGGATACGTTTTCCCTGCATGGTAAATTCCACTCCGTTGATGTAAGTATCCCGGAGGATCCAGGTAAGGGTTTCCGGAGCTTCCGGAACCTGGAGAAGGCGCATGGTCAGGTGATACCAGTCCCGTTTGATATCCGGTTCAATATCCTCAATGCGGGCGTAGCATGTGGGTTCGTCTTCAAAATAGATGAGAACAATGTCACCGATATCCGTCATAATTTCAGACTTTCTTTAAAAATTTCCGGTTCCGCAGGCCCGCCTGGGCCTCTGATCCGAACGCTGTGTATTGTCATGCCATGGTACAGTCACCATTCTGGAAGTGCTTTCCGGAGCCTTATGCCTTAAAAACCGGGAAATGTCTGCCCGTTGCTTCGCTTTAGGACGGGACATCTATGGCACAGGAGCTGCTTTTCTGTCAAAGAGGAGATTTTTTATGCTGCTTAGGGATATTTTTGCCCGAAACCCCATGACCTTCAGTTTTGAATTTTTTCCGCCTGCCACGGAAAAGGGCTGGGAGAGTCTTTTTCATACCATTGCCGATCTCATGCCTCTGGAGCCGGCCTATGTCAGTGTCACCTACGGAGCGGGAGGTTCCACCCGGGATCGTACCCACAAGCTTCTTGCCCGTATTCACAGGGAAACCCCGCTTACGGCTGTATCCCATCTTACCTGTGTGGGGGCTTCAAAGGCGGAGATTCATGAAATTCTCAGCACTTATGATGCACTCGGCGTGCGCAACATCCTGGCACTCCGGGGGGATCCGCCAGCAGGTCAGGCCTTTACCCCCCACCCCGATGGTTTTACCTATGCGGCAGACCTTGTGGCCTATATCAAAAAACATTTTCCAGGCATGTGCATCGGTGTGGCAGGTTTTCCGGAAGGGCATCCGGGAACGCCCAACCGTCTGATGGAAATCGAATACCTCAAAGCCAAGGTGGATGCGGGGGCGGACTATATTGTCACCCAGCTTTTCTTCGACAACCGGGATTTCTATGATTTCCGGGATCGCTGCATGCTGGCGGGGATTGAAGTTCCCATACTGGCGGGGATCATGCCCGTCACCACCCGCAAAGGTATGGAGCGGATGGCGGAACTGGCGGCGGGTGCCCGTATTCCGGCTGCCCTTTTAAAGGCTGTGTACAGGGCGGAATCCGATGCCCTGGTGGAAAATGTGGGGGTGCACTGGGCCACGGAGCAGGTGCGGGATCTCATCGATCATGGTGTACGGGGGATTCATTTTTACACCCTGAACCGCTCCCCCGTCACCCTGCGCATCTATGAAGCCCTGGGTGTGAAAAACTCAAGGAACCTGGGCCGTTGAAGGAGAGTCTATGAAAGTGCTGTACGGAACCGACGATGGTCGGGAAGTGGAACATGCAGAAGATCTGGAAGCTGATATCCTCTGGGAAGAGGGGGAAGAAAATGCCTGGGATACGGATGAAGAGGAGGGCGATACGTACAAGAGCCGTTCCCAGAAGAAGAGGGAAGTGAAAGCCCTGGAAGCCATGGGAGTCGCTCTGGCCGCTCTGGGAGAAACGGCCTGGGGGAAACTGCGTCTTTCTCCGGAACTGCGCAAAGCACTTATGGACTCTGAGAAAATCCGCAGCCATGGTGCCCGCTGCCGCCATGAAAAACGTATCGGTACCCTGATGCGTCAGCAGGAAGAGGCCGATCTCAAAGCCATTGCCCGCTTCCTTGAAGACAGGGAGGGGAGGGACAGACGGCAGAAGGGACGGATGCAGTATCTTGAATCCCTGAGGGATCGCCTTGCCGCCGGTGACGTCAGCCTCCGGGAAACCCTGGCTGCCACACCCGGTATCGATACCGCTCATTTTCTTTTTCTTGTGGATCAGGCGGTGAAGGAAAAGACCCTGGGCAGCCCCAAAGGAGGCAGACGCAACCTGTTCCGGTATCTTCAGGAACATCTGCCCGAGGAATAGGCTGCTCATTGGCTGATCATCAGGACTGGCAGAACGGCAGAATCTGTGTTGTTTTAAGATCTGCGGAGGCTTCCCCGGAGCCGCTTCAGATCCGTTTTCAGCAGGAGATATCATGAAAAAAACCGTCTTTTTTTTATGGATTCTGGCACTGACTGTATCTGTTCTGCCACGGATGGTTTGTGCCGGAGAGCGGACTTCCTGTCCTGAAGCGTCTCTTTTCAGCTATGGCCTGACCCGGTACCAGGAAAAACAGTTTGATTTTGCGGCTTCGGGTTTCGATCGTTTTCTTTTTTTCTGCCCTGAAGATGACCGCAGGGATACGGCCCGCATGTATCTTGCCCTCTGTCTTAAGGAACAGGGAGACCGGGACGGAGCGGAGAGCCTTTTACGGGAAGTCAGCCGCAGCGGTGAAGAAACGCTGGCTGCTGCGGCAGGGCTTGTTCTGGCTTCCCTGTATGCTGAAGCCAGAGAGGCGGGACAGGCAGCCCTCTGGGCGGAAAATGTGCTGCGCAGTACGGAGGATGCGAATTTACAGGCTCTGGCCCTCTGGATGTCCGGAGGTCAGTACCTGCTTGCCGGAGATCTTGAGGGAACGGCGCTGCGCTGGAAAGGTCTGCCGGAAGAGGAAAGGGCCCGGGCAGAGGCTTTGTGGCTGGCCTGGCAGAAAAGGCCGGAAGAGGGCAGAAAAAGTCCCTTTCTGGCAGGGATTCTGGGACTCTTTCCCGGAGGCGGTTATTTCTACACGGGCCGGAAGCAGTCCGGAGTCCTGGCTCTGACCCTGACCCTGGGTACAGGTCTTGCCGCCTGGGAAGCCTTTGACAAGGAAATGCCGGTTCTTGGTACGGTGTTTGCTCTCCTTACCCTGGGGTTTTACGGGGGCAGCATGAAAGGCGGGATGGAAGAAGCCCGCCTTACCAACCGCTATCTGGATGACAGGTACGAGGCAGATCTGATGCAGAAATTCAGAAAAGATGCCGTCCTGCCCCTTGAGGGAAGCGGTATCCACCTTTCCCTGCCTTTTTAAACAGGCCTGACAGCCATCGGAATTTATGGTTTCAAGGAATTTTCTCATGCAGGATAAAAGGCTTTTTTATCTTATTCATCGTGTACATACCCGCTTTCTTCACGCGTTGGATCAGTATCTTTCGGAAAAACTGGGAATCACCAGTGTGCAGCTCATGGCCCTGTTTTATATCCGGGAGCATGACGGCTGTCTGCTCAAGGATCTGGGAGAGGGGATTCAGCTGAAAAGTTCCGGTATCACGGGGCTGGTGCAGCGGATGGAAAAAAATGGCCTCATTGAAAAAAAAACCTGTTTTCAGGATGCCAGGGGGTTTCGTATCCATCTCAGCCCGGAAGGATTGCGGATCACCTCCGAGGCCCTGCCCATGGTGGCTGCCCTGAATGCCGTGATCCATGAAGGCTTTTCCCCGGAAGAGATGGATACGGTTTTCCGTTTTCTGAATAGTCTTCTTGAACGGATTTCAACGGAGTGCCCCTTTGCTTCCGGAAACCGTTCCCTGTAATTTTTTTTCATCCTGTGCGGGGGAGGACAGAAAGCTGTAAAAATACCGTTTTCTGAATTGAAGTTTCGCCATCCCCCCTTTGTTCTGTTTACCTGAACACCTTTTGTAAAATGACCTGGAGGAAGAAGATGCTACTGGAAACGCTGAAAATCCATCCCCGTTTTTGCGGCCCCTCCCAGTCTGGGAACGGGGGCTATGTCTGCGGTCGTATTGCACATCATATTGAAGGGACAGCCTCCGTTTCCCTGCGTGTTCCGCCGCCTCTGGATACGGAACTCCGCATTGAAAAGACGGGAGACGTCGTCCGGCTGCTGTCCGGAGAGATGCTGATCGGTGAAGGGGTTTCCTCAGAACTGGAGATGACAGTACCGGATTGCCTCTCCTTTGAAGAGGCTGTGGCGGCATCGAAAAATTATGCGGGCTTCCGTCACCACAGTTTTCCCCGCTGCTTTGTCTGCGGGACCCTGCGTGAAGAAGGGGATGGACTGAGGATCTTTGCGGGTGGCGTAAAGGAGCGTGGCGTGGTGGCCTCGCCCTGGGTGGTGGACGCTTCCCTCGTGCAGGAGGACGGTGTGCCTGAGGCCTTCATCTGGGCGGCCCTGGATTGTCCGGGGGCCTTTGCCGTGGCTTCCGTACAAAAGGGAAATACCCTGGTTCTGGGGCAGTTAACGGCACGTATTGAGGGAAAAGTACGGGCTGGAGAGCGCTGTATTGCCATGGGCTGGCCCCTTGGGGTGGCAGGAAGAAAACGGATGGCGGGATCGGCGGTTTTTTCCGAATCCGGCAAAGTGCTGGGCCTTGCCCGTGCCGTATGGGTGGAGATTCCGGAAACCCTCTTTCCACCGGAAAATCCAGAATAACGTTGCGCTATGCCGGTGCGTTGCCGTTTTTTTCAAATTTCCTGAAAAGGGAGAACCATCTGTCCCTTTTTCCTTTCGCTGTCGTTTCCTGGAAAATGGGAGATGCTGATCCCCAGCAGGCGTACTTCTTTTTTTCCCGCATCCGTGCGGGCCAGAAGGGCCGGAATTTCCCGGAGCATGTCTTCTGCCCGCCAGATGGGCAGGGGCAGGCTGCTGGCCCGAGTGACACATTTGAAGTCCTGATATTTCACCTTGAGGGTCAGGGTGTGGCCTGCACATTTTTTTCGTACCAGGGAGGCTTCCACGTCTGTGGCCAGCTCTTCCAGGATGGCAAGCATTGCAGGCAGATCCCGGATATCCTTTTCCAGGGTGATTTCCCGGCCAACGGATTTTCTTTCCCTGTGGGGAGAAACGGGTCTCTCATCCTTTCCCATGGCAAAATCATGGAAATCCCCTCCCGCCTTTCCAAAGAGGGCGATGAGATTTTCCCTTCCCCTTTTCCGCAGATCCCCTCCCGTACGGATACCGTATTGCAGCATCTTTTTTTCCGTTACCATTCCGATACCGTAAAATTTGCGGACAGGAAGTTTTTCAAGGAAGGCCGGTGCCTCTTCCGGTCGGATCACGGTGAGTCCCCCGGGTTTGCGGATGTCCGATGCCACTTTGGCAAGAAATTTGTTGTAGGAAACTCCGGCAGAGGCCGTGAGTCCCGTTGCCACATGGATGGCTTCCAGAAGCCTGCGGGCCGTAAGGGTTGCGGATCCCAGGCCCTGCATATCCTCACTCACATCGAGAAAGGCCTCATCCAGGGACAGGGGTTCAATGCAGGAGGAAAATTCCTGGCATATGCTGAAAATCTGTCGGGATACGGCGGCATAGGTTTCCATTCTGGGCCGGATGAAAATGGCCTGGGGACATTTTCGCGCAGCCACAGAGGCAGCCATGGCCGAGTGGATACCGAATTTTCTGGCTTCATAACTGCATGTGGCGACAACCCCCCGGCCCTTCGGGTTTCCCCCCACAATTACGGGTCTGCCCCTCAGTTCAGGATGATCCCGCTGTTCAATCGAAGCATAAAAGGCGTCCATGTCGATATGCAGGATTTTTCGTAAGGCGGGGGAGTCCCTTTTTTCCGTACAGGGGGGGAGCAGATTGGGAGATGGGGGGGACATATCCATGGTCTTCCCTGAGTGGCGGTATGGCCTGGGCAGGCGTATGGGGCTGGGGGGTTTTCTTCAGGCCCTGTCTCCCGAGGGGCTGTAGCTCTCATGGAGAAGCCGGGAAAGACGGGGATTTTCCGATTCAAGTTCCCGGATGCGCTCGGTTTCAAGAAGGGTGTCCGCATCCGGATGGGGATAGGAGATGCCATGCTTTCGGGCAAGATCTTCCAGTGCCGCGTACAGGGCATAGCAGGCAATGCTTTCAAAAAGTACGTCTTCCGGCAGGGTTTCCATCTGAAAATGGGCGGGGTAGTCGTAACGGGACTGGAGGATTTCCGTGACAGCGGCCAGAAACAGGGAACCCTCCATGTCTTCAAAGAGATCAAGGGGGCCTTGGCTTGTATCCACCGGAAGATTTCGGGCCACATGGCGCAAAAAGCGGGTAGAAGCCCGGCAGATGGGTTCCAGCCAGGTATCGGAAAGATTGTGGGGCAGCACGGCGTCGGCTCCCAGGACGATGACGGTATCCATGAAATCACTGAGCATGAACATTCCTCATGAACCATAAAAGGGGGTACGGGGGCGGTGCGAAGAGAAAAAAGGGGGCAATCCTTTTTTCTCTTCGAAATTTATTGAGAAATCCCAGAAAGTGCCCGTTCTATGAGGGCAATGGCAGCGGGGTCTTCCATGGGGGAGGGGATTCTTCCCTCTTCCTTTTCCGCAGTCTCTTTCCGGATTTCCAGGTGTTCTGGTGCTGATGCATACATGGAATCTTTTCCTCCTTTGGTGTAGGGTTTTTCCGGGTTTTCCCTCTTTGGTCAGGGATGGCTGTCCTTACCCCTTTTCAGGCTATCCATCAAGGCGTGAAAATCTGCGGAACGGAGGGACGCCTTTTTTCCGGAACCCCCTTCCTGTTTTTGGCAGCTTTACCCAACTTTACTTGACCTCTTTCAGGCATTGAAGGAAAGCTGCTGCCGATGTGTGGCAATTCTTCCCCAAGGCCCTAAGGAGCACGGATGCAAAACCCCCTCACCACCCACGATGACATTGTCGCCTGCCTGCACCATGCGGGGCGGCATCTTGGCGCAGAGTTTATCCATCCAGCCTGTCTCGATACCATGCAGATGCGGTTTACGGGCTATCTTCCCGGCAGTTTTCTTTCCGCCGTTCTTGTTCTTCCGGCATCCTTTGCCAATCCCATGGGCTATGTGCAGGGCGGCTTTCTCATGGCAGCCTTTGACAATGTGTTTGGCCCTTTTTCCATTCTGGAGTCCGGTCGTTCTGCCCTGACCCTGGAATTCAACGCTTCTTTTCTGCGTCCCCTGAGTCCTGGAGAATCCATTGAAATTCAGACAAATCTCGTGGAAAGGGGGAGGCGTTTTCTCGTCATGGAAGGACTTGCCAGAACAGGAGAAGGCCGTTCTGCGGCAAGGGCCTATGCCCGCATGTTTTTTGTTCAGGAGGAAAGCTGATGCCCCGATACCTGTCAGAAAAAAAAAGGGGATACGGGGTGCCAGGGTTTCGTTTTCTTGCCGGTCTGGGACTGGGGATGCTGCTCTGGGGTTGTGCTTCTTCCCGCCCGTCTCTCCCCGAAGCCCTACCGCCTGAGCTGCCGGATGGCTATGCTGCGGCAATTTTTCCGGAAGACGGGGAAGCCACTTCCCCTGGGGCCTGGTGGGAAAGTTTTGGCAGCAGGAAACTGAATCTGCTGGTACGTGAGGCTTTGCTCCGAAACTTTGATATCCGGGAGGCTGTGGCCCGCGTGGAGGCGGCGCGTGCGGGGGTGGAGGCAGGCAGATCCGCTTTCTGGCCGGAGCTTTCCCTTTCCGGAGAGCTGGGGCAGCAGCGGACAGGGGATGGGGAAACCGGGAACACCCGGACAGCGGACCGGTACAGCACCTTTCTTGGAGCCAGTTATGAAATAGATGCCTGGGGCCGAATCGCTGCCGCTTCCGCTGCGGATGGGGAGCGGTTCCGGGCAACGGCGGAAGATCTGGAAAGTGTGTCCATGGGGGTTGCGGCAACGGTGGTGGAAATCTGGCTCACACACCGCCAGACGCTGGCCCTCAAGGCTCTGGTAGAACGCCAGATCCGTGAAGAAGAAACCCTCCTGAACATTGAGAAAGCCCGCTTTGTCCAGGGCATGGCCTCAGCCCTCGATGTGCTGCGTCAGCAGGAGGTACTGCTGGCCATGGTCTCCCGTCTGCCGGAGCTGGAGGCGGATCTTGATATGCAGACCCATCGTCTGGCCCTTCTCACGGGAACCAGTCCGGCCCTGTTTTCCCTTTCCGAGGAAAGCCGTCCGGAAGAGCCTGCTCTCCTGCCTGCCCTTCCCAATCCGGGACTTCCTCTGGGACTTCTTGAAAACAGACCGGATATCCGTGCTGCAAAAGCCCGCCTGCTGGCTTCAGGATGGGACAGGAATGCGGCGGAAGCCCTGCGTCTGCCCCGCCTCACCCTTTCGGCCAGAGGGGGGCTGAGTGCAGCCTCCTGGAGGCTTATCGGTCAGGGCTGGCTGCTGGATGCTGCGGCAGGTGTGGCCCTGCCTGTTTTTGATGCGGGAAAAAGAAAGGCCGATGTGCGGCGTATGGAAGCCCAGATGCAGGAGAAGCTTGCTGCCTATGAACGCAGTATTCTGACGGCTGTGAAGGAAGTGGAAGATGCCCTGATACTGGAGGCCCGTCAGCAGAGCCTTCTTGAGGAAACGGCCCTGCGCCTGCATGCGGCCCGTCTGACCCTGGAGGAAGCCCTGCGCCGGTACGGACTGGGCGGGGATAATTTTGACGCTGTGCTGACGGCCCGCAGCCGTATCCGGGAGCTGGAGGAAAGGCGTCTGACCCAGGAGACCGGTCATGCCCAGGCCCGTATCAGTCTGCACAGAGCTTTGGGAGGACACTGGCTGCCTGCGGGGGAAAATTTGAAAGGATCCATGGATGAAGCCTCGTAAAATGGAGTTGATATGACAGCACATTCCCTTGTTCCAGCCCAGAGAGCAGCGGTATCCCGTATGGCCCTGTGGCTGCGTATTCTGATTCCTCTGCTGCTGCTGGTTTTCGGTGGGGCCTTCGGCCTTTATTTTATGAAAACCCGGCCTGTAGCCCAGAAGCGTCCCGCAACAGCGGTGCTTCCCCTGGTGCGTGTGCTTTCCATGGAGCGATCCGTTTTTGTGGAACGTTTCCGTGTGATGGGTACGGTGATACCGGAAAGGACGGTGGAGATCCGCAGTCCTGTTGCCGGAACCCTGGTCTCCATGGGCCCGCATTTTTATCCTGGCGGGCAGTTTGAGCAGGGGGAGCTTCTGGTGGTGGTCGATCCTGAGGACTATCGTATCGCACTGGAGCGTGCGGAGGCTGCGCTTGCCAAGGCGAGAGCGGATCTGGATCTCGAAAAGGGCCGGGCGGCCATGGCCCGGTCTGAGGTAAAAGCCCTGGAAACCCTCACGGGTGAAGGGCTGAGTCCAACGGATCTTACCCTTCGCAAGCCCCAGATGCGGCAGATGGAAGCGGCTGTGGCAGCGGCGGCTGCGGATCTGGAACTGGCAAAAGTCCAGCTGGCCCGTACCCGCATTGCAGCCCCCTTTGCTGCGGTGCTGACCCGGCGTCAGGGGATGGTCGGGGGGCGGGTTGCCGTGGGGGAGGTGCTGGCCACGCTGGCAGGCAGGGAGCGCTTCTGGATTGAAACCCGTGTTCCTTTGGATCATGTCCCTTTTCTGCGGGAAAAGGGGCATCCGGACGGGCCTTCCGCCGCCTGGATTCAGAACGGTTCCGCCCTGGAGGAAGCCTCTGTTTTCAAAATACTTCCCGATCTTTCGGAAAGTTCCCGCATGGTGAGGATTCTGGTGGAGGTGGAGGATCCTTTGGGGCTTTCCCAGGAAAAACCCCCCCTTTTTCTGGGGGATATGCTTTCCCTGGATCTGGAAGGGCGACGGCTTGAAACGGGCTTCCTGCTGCCCCACGGTGCTCTGCGGGAGGGGAACCGTATCTGGTTGCTGGATGAAGAGAACCGTTTGCAGATTCTTTCCGTGGATCCCATGGCAAGGGATGAGAGGGGGGTATACGTGAGGGCTGATGTCGCAGAGGGGGCTTTGCTTGTGGTATCGGATCTCAGTCTTGCCGTGGAACATATGGCTGTGGAGAGGGAATGGACGGACAGGGATTCCGGGGAGCCTTCCGGACAGAAAAGGAAGACGCCATGAAAAGCGAGGAAACACGGGGGGCCATGGCCTGGATGACCCGCAACCATGTGGCGGCCAACCTGCTCATGCTGCTTTGTATGGTCGGTGGACTGGTACTGTTCCGGGGAATCAAGCAGGAGGTCTTTCCGGATTTTGCCCTGGGGACGGTGACGGTTTCCGTGGCCTATCCCGGAGCCGGCCCGGAGGAGGTGGAGCAGGGGATTGTACTGGCTCTGGAGGAGGCGGTGCAGGGTCTGGAAGGGATGGATACCTTTACCAGTGTGGCTTCCGAAGGTGTGGGACAGGTACAGATTGAAACCGTGGAAGGCACGGACATCAGCCGTTTTTCCCAGGATGTGCAGCGGGAGGTTGACCGGATTACAACCTTCCCGGAAGGTGCGGAAAAACCCCGTATTGTTGTGGATGCCCGGATGCGGGAGGTTCTTTCCATTGCCGTTTCAGGTGCCCATGCGGAAGCGGTGCTGCTGGAAGCTGCGGAGCAGCTCAAGGACAGGCTTCTTCAGGAGCAGGGAATCACCCAGGTGAGCCTGGAAGGGGTTCGGGATCATGAGATCACGGTGGGCATTTCCGAAGACACCCTGCGACGTTATGGTCTGACCCTGGAGACGGTGGCAAAGCGGCTTGCGGAAATTTCCGTGGAAATGGGCGGCGGACGTCTGGACACGGCTGGCGGTGAAATTCTGCTGCGCATGAAGGAGCGGCGGTATACCGCAGCGGATTACCGGGAGGTGGCCATACTGACCCATGGGGACGGATCACGCTTGCGTCTGGGAGATCTTGCCCGTGTGGAAGAAAGCTTTGAGGATACGGACGTCCGGGCTTTTTTCAATGGCCACCCTGCGGTGATGGTGAATGTCTATCGTGTCGGAGAAGAAACCCCCATCGCCGTTGCAGAGGCGACGCGGGGCGTACTGGCGGACGCTTCGCTTTTTCTGCCCCATGGGATTGATGTGCATGTGGTACGGGATTTTTCCGAGGTGTTTCAGCAGCGGGCGGATCTTTTGCTGCGCAATGCGGGGCTTGGACTTCTCATTGTCTTTGTCTGCCTGGCCCTTTTTCTGGAAATCCGGCTGGCCTTCTGGGTGAGTCTCGGTATTCCCGTCAGTTTTCTGGGTTCCTTTCTTTTTCTGCCCATGACGGATTTTTCCATCAATATGATCACCCTTTTTGCCTTTATCATTACCCTGGGGATTGTGGTGGATGATGCCATTGTGGTGGGAGAAAACATCTATTCCCTGAGGCAGCGGGGGCTGCCCTTTCTGGAAGCCTCCATTGTCGGAGCCCGGGAAATGGCCGTTCCCGTAACCTTCAGCGTACTGACCAATATTGTGGCCTTTCTGCCCATGGCCTTTATTCCCGGTATGCTGGGTAAAATTTTTGGAACCATCCCTGTGGTGGTGGCTGCGGTTTTTGCTGTCTCCCTCATCGAAAGTCTTTTTGTGCTACCGGCACACCTCGGATACCAGAGGAGGGGCAAAGGGGTCTTGGGAATTTTTGCCGCTTTTCAGGAAGCTTTCAGTCAGGGACTGATCCGTTTTATCAATGGGTTTTATGGTCCTCTGCTTTCCCGCTGTCTTGTCCATCGTTATACCGTGCTGGCAGGGGGCTTTGCCATGCTGCTGCTTACCTTTGGGTATGTGAAAAGCGGGCGCATGGGAATGGAGCTGTTTCCCCGTATCGAATCGGATTATGCCTTCTGTGAGGCGGTGATTCCCTATGGTTCCGCCAGGGACAGGGCCACGGAGGTTCACGACCGTCTGATGGCCTCAGCCCGGAAGCTGGTCACCTTGCATGGCGGCGATGCCCTGGCTCTGGGAATTTTTTCCCATATCCAGGAGAACACCATCCAGGTGCGCATCTACCTGACGCCCCCTGCCATGCGGCCCGTGGGAACGTCGGAACTGGTACGGAAGTGGCGGGAGGATGTGGGGGGACTTGCCGGTCTGGAGACGCTCTCCTTTCAGTCGGATCGGGGAGGTCCGGGTTCGGGCAAGGCCCTGACCATAGAGCTTTCCCACAGGGATATTGCCACCTTAGAGGCCGCGGCACGGTATCTGGCTGATGAAATCCGGGATTTCCCCCTGGTCAGTGACGTGGATGACGGTTCGGCCCGGGGTAAACGGCAGATGGATTTCCGGATGCGGCCCGAAGGTGAGGCGCTGGGACTGAATGCCAGGGAAGTGGCCCGGCAGGTACGGGCCGCCTTTCAGGGGGTGGAAGCCCTGCGCTTTCAGCGGGGGAGGAGTGAGGTCACGGTGCGGGTGCGACTGCCAGCAGAGGAACGGGTTCGCCTGGAACATCTGGAAAGTCTGGTGCTTCGGACACCTTCGGGAGGAGAGGTGCTCTTGCGGGAGGTGGTGGTTCTGGAGGGAGGAAGGGCCTATACGGAAATCCGCAGGCGGTCGGGACGGCGGATTCTTCAGGTAACGGGGGATATCACCCCCCCATCCCGTGCGGGTGAAGTGGTACAGGGACTCCAGGCCGAGCTGCTTCCGGATCTTGTGCAGCGTTATCCGGGGCTGACGGCGGGCTTTGAGGGAAGACAGGCGGATATGCAGGAGAGCACCCAACGTCTCTTTCAGGGGCTGTTTCTCGCCATGATCAGTATCTACGCCCTTTTAGCCATCCCCTTCAAAAGTTATTTTCAGCCCATCATCATTATGTGCTGTATCCCCTTTGGTCTTGTGGGCGCTGTTCTGGGGCATCTTGTCATGGGATATTCCCTTTCCATGATGAGTCTTTTTGGTATCGTGGCCCTCTGTGGCGTGGTGGTCAATGCCGCGCTGGTCATGATCGACCTGGCCAACCGCAGGCGATCTGAGGGAGTGGAATCCCTGCCCGCCATCTGGGAAGCGGGAGTTTCCCGGTTCCGTCCTATTCTGCTGACCACGCTCACCACCTTCGGGGGGCTGGCGCCCATGATTTTTGAAACCTCCCGTCAGGCCCGTTTTCTCATCCCCATGGCCATCAGCCTCGGCTTTGGTATTCTGTTCGCCTCCATCATCACCCTGATTTTTGTCCCGGCTTTTTATATGATTCTGGAGGATGTGGGGGCCTTGTTCCGGGGAAAAAGGGGATAGATTCAGGGGTCTTCCGTCACCACCTGATCCCGTCCGTTTTTTTTGGCCTTGTAAAGCAGCGAGTCCACCCGGCAGAGAAGGTATTCCGCCGTGTCTTCGGGGTGCATTTCGCAGACCCCGATACTGGCCGAAAGCTTCCAGGATACCGGATGCGGCAGTTTCAGGTTTTCCTTGAACCCCAGGCGGAGAGATTCTGCAAGAATACTCGCCCCATTCAGATCCGTGTCCGGGAGAACCACCAGAAATTCCTCCCCACCGATGCGGGCGGCAAGATCCGAAGCCCGCAGCCGTTTTTCAATGTTTTTGGCTGCCAGCTGGAGGATGGCATCGCCCCTGGGATGTCCAAAGGTATCGTTAACGGCCTTGAAATGATCCAGATCCATCATCAGAAGACTTAAAGGCTGGCCCGTGCGTCTGGATCGGGCCATGGCCCGATCCAGAGCCAAAAGTGCCTGCCTGCGGTTGGCAAGTCCGGTGAGGGCGTCGGTGCCTGCCAGTGTAAACAGGGCATGTTTTTCCTGTTCCTGACGCTTGACGGCCCTGGCCAGGGCATGGGTCAGGAAGGCAAAAAAGAGCAGGATGAAAAGACCGATACCAAGGGAAATCCGTTCGTGCCGCCACCATTCCCGTAAAATTTCATCTTCGGACAAGGAAACCCAGGCAAAGAGGGGATAGGGGGTTATGGGCTGAAAAGCCAGTACCCTGGGGATACCGTCCAGTCCTTTGCTTCTCATGGCGTTTGTTTCATAGCTGTTGGTATGATCCGGCCGGATATGGGCATATTTGCCCACAAATTTTTCATGATCCGGGATACGGATGAGGATCTGTCCCTGCCCCATGATCAGTCCTGCGGTGCCGCCTTCGGGAAGAAGGATGGAGGTATAGCGCTGGCGCAGGTGTTCGAGATCAATGAGTGCGGCAAGGATGTACTGGAGATGTCCTGTCTCACTGTAAAAGGCCTGGGAGATGGCAAAAAACCAGCCCTGATCCGGAACACGGGACTGGAGGGGAGGGCTGATGACAAGACCCTCAATCCGGCTGGCCTGGTGCGTACGGACGTAGGGTCTGTCCCGGACATCCGGTGGCGGGCCATCTCCCCCCCAGTGAGAAATTTCACCTTCCGGATCAATGACAAGAAAATTCATGATGTGGGGATTGTTCTGACACAGAGTCTGAATTTCTGCGGAGAGATTCCCGCACCTCTGGCTTTCCGCATCCTTTTCACAGGAAGACAGGGTGAAGGCGATGCTCTGGAAAAGAATTTTGATGCCGCCCAGATGCTGGGTGGAGCTTAAGGCCAGCATACGGCTCAGTTCCAGGGCTTTTTTTTCTGCGGACTGAAATTTTTCTCCATAGCGGAGAAAGGCATTTCCCATCATCAGCAGAACGATGAGAAACATGATGGAAAGCCCAAGACCATAGGCCAGGACTGTCGGATTCTTACTTTTTTCAAAGAGGGACATGGAAAACTCCCGTAATGCATTTTTTTAAAAAATTGCAGCCCATAGGCGGTACAGGATAAAATTTTCCTATGGTTATCACGGTCGGTGCTTTTCGGAAATGGGCAAGGCCGAATTTTTTCCTGACAGTTTTGTTTTGTATGCTTGCCAATGCGGGGACAGTGGATTTTTTTGCGTGTTTTAAGATCTTTGGATAGGTAAAAAGGCCGATGCAGAAGAAGCCGGGACTTGTTTCCAGAACGGAAACTGCTATAAAGAAACGGTGTTTATGACAGGATTCAGGGGTGTCGGAACGGCGTCCCATGGATACAACCGGGGCTGATTTTTTGAAGAAGGGTACAGGAGATGACGATTTTCCGAAAAAAAATGCAACCTTGTTCCGGAATGATGGGGGCAGCACTGGGGCTTTTTTTCTGCCTTTTTTTTCCAGGAATCCTTGCTGCGGAAGAACGTCCTTCCGTACTGCACATCGCGACCCCTTCCTGGGAAGGACAGACCCAGGCTGACGGGACGGGATTTTTCTTTGACATCATCCGAGGCATTTATGAACCCAGGGGAATTCAGGTGACCTGGGAATTTGCCAATTGGGAAAGATCCATGGATCTTGTCAAAAGGGGGTATGCGGATGCCATGCCCAGTGTCTGGAGAGAAGATGCCGATGCAGCAGGACTGAAGGTGCCAGATCTCCCCCTTTATCTTGAGTATACGGCGGCTGTATTCAAGCGAAAGACCTTTCCCGGGTGGCAGGGAATCCGTTCCCTTCAGAACCGTTCCGTTGTCTGGTTTAAAGGCTACAACTACCATTTAAGAAAGCCCCTTGCGGATATTTCCATGCGCTGGATGGAACTTCCCTCGGAAAGTAAGCCCTGGCGTATGCTGGAGGCCGACCGGGTGGATGTACTGATTGACGCCACCGTGGATGTGGATACCCATGTGGAAGAGCAGCTCGTGGATATGGCTGTGTACCGTGTGGTGAACCTCTGGGGCCAGAAGGCCTATCTGGCCTTTTCCAATACGCCCTCTTCCCTGAAACTGATGGCCCTCTTTGATGAGGGCATGGCGGCCCTTTTAGCTTCTGGAGAGCTGGAAAAACTCCACGAAAAATGGCATGTCCGGGGATTTGATGCTTCCGCATGGAAGGCGGCGGGGGAAGAGATTCTTCCTGTTCCCTGAAGTCTTCGGAGTGAGGTTGGGGCCGTATGAGAATTTTCATACGGCTTTTGTTGTTTCAAGCGCCCATGCCTTCCATCAGTGCACGGACATTTTTTCCCAGTACCCTGTGATTGTATCCGCCTTCCAGCAGGGCAAAAAGTCCGGCCTTGCAGCGTTCTGCGGCTTCCTTTGCCCATTTTCCCATCATGAAATAATCATCCGTTGTCAGCAGTTTTCCCCAGTCCTCCCTGTGGTGGTCGAATCCCGCCGAAATACCGATAATATCCGTTTCCAGGCTTTCCAGACGTTCGGCAACGTCGGCCATGTAGTCGTGACGTTTGCCGGACATGGGATTGTGGAGGCTCACCCAGGGCAGGGGGCCGAGAATGTTGGTGGTACCATCGCCAAAATGCAGATCAAAGTCCAGCACATGGGCCTTTTCAATACGGCCCTCGGCTTTCATGGCCAGAATGGCGATGGCCATGTTGGAAAAATAGCAGAAGCCCCAGAAACTGTCCCGGGAGGCATGGTGTCCCGGCGGACGTATCAGCCCGAAAACCGGTTCCCGGAAGCTCATGCGGGCGGCCTGTATGGCAGCACCTGCGGCAAGGGCTGCGATGTCAAAGACCCCTTCGGAACGGACTTCCGCCAGATGTCCTTCGGTATGGGCAAGGAGGAGATCCGCTTCTGTGGCAGGTTCCGGTGAGATGAACACAGCGATATCCCGGATTTCTTCCACAATGGCCTGCATACGGCCAGGTTCCGCAGCCGGATCCCGGGAATAAACCTCATAAAAAGCGGGGTCAAACACAACTTTCATGAAAACCTCCATTGCGCTCCATAGAGGGGGATACCGGGAACTGAAGGGGCTGCAGAACATCCCCAGAGGATGGACTGGCGGTCAGTTTGTTTCCGGATATCCAAAGAGGGCCGCCACAGCGTGTTCCCGGAAATCAAATACGGCTTCAAGTTTTTTGCGAATGAACGGATGGAAAGGGCGGCTCAGGGGATCCAGGGGCAGGGCGTAGTGTACACAGTCTTCCATCAAAAGCCCCTTGTCGCAGGGGGTGAAGCGGTGCAGATGATGCCAGAAGGCATAAGGCCCGAAGCGCTGTTCATCCACAAAAAACCGGCCTTCATCCACGTGGGTGATTTCCGTGATCCAGGTCATGGGGATGCCTGCAATGGCCTGGATGCGGTATGAAAGAATCTGGCCGGGGAACATGGGGCTTTTGTGGCCGGAACGGATGTCAAAATGCATCCATTCCGGTGTGATTTTTTCAAGATTGGCGGGATCGGCGAAAAAGGCCCAGATCTTTGCCAGGTCTCCGTAAAGGTGCTGCTGCCTTTCAAGCCGTTGCAGGTACATGGGACAGAAATCCTTTGCGGCGGATAAAGTCCAGAATGTGGGCGGCACAGATATCCGGTTGCTCCATGGGAACAAAATGCCCGGCCTTGTCCACCACCTGAAGTTCGCAGTCGGCCATAGTATGGACAAGGCGTTTGGCCGCATCCCCGAGGAAGGTATCGGATTTTTTTCCCCGGATGGCCAGTACCGGGCACTTCACCCTGCGGGCGTAGGCCCAGATGTCTGCGGGAACGGATTCAAAGATCTGGGCTTCCAGTTCAGGATCACATTTTAAGATGGCTGTTTCTTCATCCACCTCCAGAAGGCCGCATTCCAGGTAGGCATCCACAAAGGCGGGATCCCAGGTTTTAAAAATTCCCCGGCCTGAGGTGAAGCGGGAAAGGGCTTCCTGTTTTCCTTTGAAGACAAATTTTCTGCGGCGGGCGCCTTTGGCCAGAGGGAAGTGTCCGATGAGTCCTGTCATGCGGAGAAGCTGCATGAAGAGGAGATAGCGTCTCGGCAGAATGACGGGATCCATGAGAATGATGCAGGAGAAAAGTTCCGGATGTCTGGCTGCGGTGATCAGTGTGGTCACGGCTCCCAGGGAGTGACCGATGCCGATGACAGGAGGGGTGGTGGTACGAGAGAGCATGAACTGGAGGTCATCCGCAAAGATCTTCCAGTGACGAATGGGCATTTCAGCTGGCGATAGGGAGCTGCCATGCCCCCGGACATCACTGCCGATGATGTGGATTTCTTCGGTCATTTTACGGATGAGGGGGTCATAGGTGCCGGCACAGAAACCGTTGGCATGAAGCAGATGGGCCAGAGGGCCTTTGCCGCCCCAGTCGATATAGTGCAGGGGGCCTTTTTGGGGATGAAGGACATAGCCCTCCAGAGGGGCACTTTGTGACATGGGAAACTCCTTTACAGGGGCTGGAGACAGGTAGAGGTTTTATCGTTCCTGCACCATAAGGAGGGGCCGTCTTTTCGTCAAGGCTTTCATGCGTTCAGTTTTTTTTCTCCGATCCCCGCAGCCATGAGGGAATCATGGAAAAAAGGGCGATGGCCGCCCCTGTCCCCATGGCGGTACGGAAGGCCTGCATGAAGACCTCACCCTGTTCCAGCGTTAAGGCGGAGAGGGATGCACCGCCACTTTTGCGGTCAAAGACAAAGTGGAAGATGGCACCGGCAAGTGCCACCCCCAGTACCATACCGAGATTTCTGGCGGAAGCCAGTACAGCCCCTCCGGAGCCCCTGTGGCTGGCGGGTACGCCTCCCATCACCGTTGCAGAATTTGGGGACACGAAGATGGCGGTTCCGATGCCCACCAGGGAAAGACGCCAGGCAATATCCCAGAGGTTCTGGGTAATCGGAAGTCTTGAGAGGAAAAAGAGACCTGTGGCCATAATAAAAAGTCCCAGGGTACAGAGAAAGCGGGATCCCATACGATCCGAAAGGCTTCCGGAAAGGGGAGACAGGATGAGAAGAAAGGCAAAGGGAATCATGAGCATTTTTCCCGTAAGAATGCTGGAAAATCCCGCTGGCAGCATGAGATAAAAAGGCATGAGAAAGACCATGAAAAACAGGCTGCAAAAAAGCAGGAGACCGCAGAGGGCGGGCAGGGCAAAAAGCCGGTTTTGAAAAAGGGAGAGATCCAGCATGGGGTCGGCCTTCTTCTTTTCCGTAAGAAGAAAAAGCATGGCGAAAACCATGCTGAAGGCCAGGGTGCCAAGGAAGAGCAGGGATGTGAATCCCCAGTCATAGCCATGGGTCAGGGCCATGAGCAAGAACCCTATGCTGATGGCGGCAAAGACGGTTCCCTGCCAGTCAAAATTACGGAGACCTTTTTGTCGGGTGGATTCTTTAAGATAGCGCAGCACCAGAAGGGTGGCGGCCAGACCGATGGGAATGTTTACGTAAAAAATCAAGCGCCAGGAGGCCATGGAGAGGAGAAAGCCTCCGATGGCAGGGCCTGCCGTGAGACCGCAGGCCACAACAGCTCCGTTGATTCCCAGGATTCTGCCCCTTTGGGAGTCGGGAAAGGCGTCTACGAGAAGGGCGGGCGTACAGGCCATGATCATGGCCGATCCCAGGCCCTGCAAAAGGCGGGCGGCGATGAGCATGGCAATGTGGAGGGAAAGGGCACAGAACAGGGAAGAAAGGGTGAAGATCAAAAGACCCGCGGCATAGATGCGTTTCCTGCCGAGAATATCGCCCAGCCTGCCAAAGGTGAGAAGAAAGGAAGTGATGGTGAGAAGGTAGATCATCACCACCCATTCCGTGATGGCGAGGCTGCTGTCAAAGTCCCTGAGGATGGTGGGAAGGGCAATGTTAACAATGCTGCTGTCCAGGGTGGACATGAAAACACCGATGGCCACCAAAAAGAAAACCTGCCAGGGGCTGGCCTTGGCCGGAGCTGTGTGCATGGGGAAATCCTGGTCTGGGGTTAATCCGTAAAGCACAGACAAGGAGACGCCCTGCGTGCTCATGATAAAGATGGCATAGGCCGAAGCGGAAGTTTTTGTCAATGCCTGGGAGAGGATGTGTGGGGCGAGCTGCTGAGGGCGATCAGGCTTTTTTCAGAAAAACTGTTTATCCAGAAGCAGATGGGAAAAATAGCCCAGCACCAGGGCAAGGTAGTAGGGGAGGGCCACTTCCCAGGGCTGATGAAACAGAAAGACCGGCACTGCCAGAATGGGCAGGGGAATGAGAAGCATGGCCCACCAGGAATGGGTCCAGCCCCTGTGATGTCCCAGGGCAGGCAGCATGGCACAGAATCCCAGAATGGCGGCCCACTTGTATTCTTCCCTGTAAATGAGAAAAAGATCAAAGAGGGCAAGAAGGCTATAGACCAGGTTCTGTCCCTTGGAATCCGTGTCCACATCGGGTGTGAGGGAGCCGATCAGACAAAGACCCAGAAGAACGGCCATGGTTTCCGGAGAAGGTTTGAAAACACCCCAGAAAAAAAGACCCGCAAGGGTGAAAAAACCGAGGGAAATTCCGAAACCCAGGTGGGCTTTATAACCGGGCATGAAGCGCCTCCCCCAGCACTGTGGCCAGGGCCGAAAAATAGGTTTTTATGCCGTAATAGAGCAGGCTGTTGTGATCTGCGATGGGAATCACCACCATGGAAAAGGGCTTGCCTGCGGCGTTTTGTTTCAGTTTTTCCGCCTGGGCCAGGGGGATGACATGGTCATTTTCTCCATGGAGGATGAGGGTGGGTCCCTGGTAGCTGCGGATGCCAGTAAGATTACCGAAATCCGCATCTTTTGAGATGCCCAGCATCTCCGGATCTGCGCCGAGCAGCCGGATCAGGGGACGGGTATCGGCAAAGCCGGATTCGATGATGAGGGCACGGAACGCTTCCGGTCTCCGGGATGCAATGTAGAGGGCTGCCGCCGATCCCAGGGAGCGGCCCATGAGGGCCATGGGGCGGTCTGGGGCCTCGTCACGGAGGGTGTCAAAGATGTACAGGGCATCTTCTTGCAGGTTGGCAGCTGTGGGTTCTCCCTCGGATCTGCCATAGCCCCGGTAGTCCATGACAAGAAAATCCCAGCCTAGAGCGGTGAAGAGGGGAGCGATATCCCTGTAGTCCGAGGCGATTTCCCCATTGCCGTGGAAAAAAAGGAGCAGGGGCGCATCGGGTATGCCACAGGCATGGATTTCTCCGGAAAGACGGAGGCCTTCAGGCCCCTGGATATCTTTGTAGGCCGCAGGATGCAGGGGAGGTGTTTCTTCATCGGGTCTGGGGTGAAAGAGCACCCTTCGGATAAAGGGATGATTGAGGGCGGCCAGTACGGGATTTTCTGACATAGGACAGTCTCCGTCTTATTGCTGAAGCAGTTCCTGTTCCACAATGGGTGTCGGCCTCTGCACGGGGCCTGTTTCCACCGGTGATGTTCCGGATCGGATCGCGGCATCCAGAGAAATCTGAATCTGCTGGAAGCGTTGATGGATACGGTTTTCAAGGGCTGTCCGTTCATTGTCATTGCGGCGGAGAAGGGCCTCGAAATCCGTCCTGCCAATGGCATCCTTTGGCAGTTTTTCCAGATGTTTTTGCAGCGCCTGCTGTTCACTGCGAATTTGCAGAAGTGTTTTCTGATCATTCTGCTGGGCCTGAATCAGGGTCTGCATATCCCGTTGCAGGCGTTCCATCAGGCCTTTCTGGGTTTCCTGAGCTTGCCGGAGATGGAGGTTCTCTTTTTTCAGAACAGCAACTTCCTGGGTATTTTCCCGTTTCAGGTTTGCCAGTTCACTGGCGATTTTTTTACGCTCCTCCCCTTCGGTGGCAAGGGTGCGACGAAGCTGGTGCAGATTCTCCACAAGAGCTGTGATGGCCTTTGGGTCTGTGTTTTCCTGGCTTTCAATGGAAGTCAGGCGTTTATCCAGGGTTTCCAGACCTTTTCCCATATTCCGGATACCCTGGGCAAGATTTTCCAGGCTTTTTTCAAAGATATCCAGGCTGCTGCCCGTTTCTTTCCAGGTCTTATCCGCACTGTCCTGTATCCGTTTCATGGCGGCTTTCTGCTGATTGACCTGCAAGCTCAGCTCCTCATTCTGCACAGAAAGCTGAAAGATCTGCTGCTGAACAGGGTGATTGGGAGAGCTGGGGGAAAAAATCTCCTGATTCCTGCTTTCAAGGGTTTGAATTTGTTTCTGAAGCTGTCCATAGACCACAAAAAGGATGGCTGCCAGAAGACCTGCAAAGAAAAGCAGGATCAGGGTGAAACGAAAGGAGAGACCGTCTACCTGTTTTTGCAGGTTTTCGGTCTCAAAGGCGGTCTCGGAAAGATCTCGCCGGATCTGCATACCGGATGACTCCTTGCAATGGACTCGGAAAAATCGTCCGGTTTCGGAAAACCGGACGATTGGGGAGAGGCTTATTCCCACTCAATGGTTGCGGGAGGCTTGGAACTGATATCATAGGCCACACGGTTGATTCCCCGAACCTCATTGATGATACGGCTGGAAACCTTTGCCAGGAATTCATGGGGCAGGCGGGCCCAGTCTGCTGTCATGGCATCCTTGCTGTTTACGGCCCGGATGACGCAGGTGTACTCATAGGTGCGGTGGTCGCCCATCACACCAACGGTACGGATGGGCAGCAGCACGGCAAAACTCTGCCAGAGATCTTTGTACAGGCCTTCGGCCTTGACCTCTTCCAGCAGAATGGCGTCCGCCTCCCTGAGGATGGCGAGCCGATCTTCGGTAATCTCTCCTAAAATGCGGATGGCAAGACCCGGGCCGGGAAAGGGCTGGCGCCAGACCATAAAATCCGGAAGTCCGATTTCCGTTCCTAAGGCGCGAACCTCATCTTTAAAAAGATACTGCAAAGGTTCCACCAGCTTGAGGTTCATTTTTTCCGGCAGCCCGCCCACGTTGTGATGGCTTTTAATGACAGCCGAAGGGCCGCCAAAGGCGGATCGGGATTCAATGACATCGGGGTAAAGGGTACCCTGCCCCAGAAAGGCCACATTTTCCACCTTATGGGCTTCGGCGTCAAAAACCTCAATAAAGAGGTTGCCGATAATCTTGCGTTTTTTTTCAGGATCTGTGACCCCTTCCAGGGCGGAAAGAAACTGGTTTCTCGCATCCACAAAGCGGATATTCATGGAAAGGTTCTGGGTGAGTACCGTTTCCATGGTTGCCGCTTCATCTTTGCGGAGCAGGCCGTTGTCCACAAAAATGCAGGTGAGCTGATCGCCGATGGCCTTGTGAATGAGCAGGGCTGCTACGGAGGAATCCACACCGCCGGAAAGCCCTAAAACCACGTTTTTGCTTCCAACGGTTTTGCGAATGTCTTCAATGGTTTCCTTGGCAAAGGAAGCCATGGTCCAGGTGCGGGAGCAGCCGCAGATGGCAAGAAAATTATCGATGATTCTGCGACCTTCCTTTGTATGCTCCACTTCAGGATGGAACTGTACGCCATAAAGCTTTTTTTCCGGATGGCGACAGGCCGCCACAGCGGTATTGGCCGTACTGGCCGTGATCTGAAATTCTTTGGGCAAGGCATCGATGGAGTCACCATGGCTCATCCAGCAGGTGGTATCTTCCACACCGGTAAAGATACCGTCTCTCTGGTGAACGTTGAGGGAGGCAAAGCCGTATTCCCTTTTTTCAGATTTTTTAACCGAACCTTGAAAATGATCCACCATGAACTGCATACCGTAGCAGATGCCGAGAACGGGAATGCCGAGGTCAAAAATGGCCGGATTGACCCTGGGGCTGCCGGTATCATAGATGCTGGCCGGACCGCCGGAGAGGATGATGCCTTCGGGCTTGAAGGCCTGGATCGTTTCCAGGGAAATGGAGGGCGGTTCAATGACACAATAAACGGAATGCTCCCGTACCCTGCGGGCAATGAGCTGGTTGAACTGGGAGCCAAAATCAATGATGAGAATCATGGGTTTTCCTCAAGGTAGGAGATGTGGGGTCTTTAAAGAAAGTACAAAAAAGCTGTTTCCTTTTCCGATAAAATCCCGGAAATTGCAAGCCGGAATCCCGGAAGGGGAAAGGAAGGGGCCGGGGATAGATGAACAATTGCGAACCTTTTTGGAATATGGTAGATACCGCTGGTATTGTCAAGATTGGATATTTATACCATTTTATTATTATTTTAGGCTTTTATACCTTTAAATATGATGGCTTCCGGTCTTGGCCCAGCTTCCGTAAGGAAGCTTTTTTTGGGGGCGGCTTCCTGAAGAACCGCCGGTATTCTTTCAATCGGGATTTTTTTTAAGGAGCAGGAAATATGCTGGAATGTGGAGACCTTCGCAAGGGCCTGAAAATAGAATATGAGGGAGATCCTTATGTTGTCACCCAGTTTGAATTTGTGAAGCCGGGTAAGGGACAGGCACTTTATAAATGTCGTCTGAAAAACATGGTGAACGGCAGTCAGTTTGACAGAACTTTCCGTTCCGGTGAAAAGTTCAACAAGGCCGACCTTGAAGAACGCACCATGGAATTTTCCTATATGGATGGGGAAAATTACTGTTTCATGAACACCAGCACCTACGAGCAGGAGTTTCTGACGCCGGACCAGGTGGCGGACGTGGTGGGTTTTCTGAAGGAAAACACCGTATGCAGCGTTCTGTTCTGGGGATCCAGAGCCCTTGGCGTGACCCTGCCCAATTTCATTGAGCTTGTGGTGACCAAGGCAGAACCCTGGGTCAAGGGAGATACGGCATCCGGTAATTCCAAACCGGCGACTCTGGAAACAGGAATTACGGTACAGGTACCGTCCTTTGTGGAAGAAGGAGAAAAAATCCGCATTGATACCCGTTCAGGGGAATATGTGGAGCGGGTGAAGGGCTGATTTTCACATGGGGATCTTGATCGGGATCCCCGTTTTTCATCTGAATCTTCAGGCAATAGGGCTGTGAGAGGGGTTTTATGTTCCGTTTCCGCAAGGTTCTTGTGGTGGATGATGATCCGGCTCTGCTTCAGCTGCTGCATCGTATGCTGACCCATGAAAATTATGAATGCAGACAGGCGTCCAGTGCTTCTGAAGCCTTGTCTCTTGCGGAAGCGGAACGTCCGGATCTTGTGCTGACAGACATCACCATGCCGGGTATGGACGGCGTCAGGCTGATGGGGCTGCTCCATGAGCGCTTTCCCGGTCTCGACGTAATGATCATGACGGGCATGTCGGAAAAGTACAATTATGCAGATATCGTGGAGGCCGGAGCCTCGGATTATGTGAACAAGCCCTTTGAACGGCGGGAACTCATGGCCCGTATCCGTCGTGTGGAGCGGGAGCACGCCGCCATGGCCTCCCTGCGGGAAATGAACCACTCTCTGGAACGTCTTGTTTCCGTTTCCGGCCAGCTCACCGCCCGTGCGGAAGCCGCATCCAGAGCGAAAAGTGAATTTCTTGCCAACATCAGCCACGAGATCCGCACCCCCCTCAACGGAGTCATCGGTTTTACGGATCTTTTACTGGATACCTCCCTCGACGAGGAGCAGCGGGAATTTTTGGGGATCATCCGATCCAGCAGTTATGTGCTTCTGGATCTTCTCAATGATCTGCTGGATTTTTCCCGCCTTGAAGCCGGTAAGGTGACTGTGGAGAAGATCCCCTATGATCTTGAGCTCCTCTGCTTTGACGCCATGGAAATGCTGCGCAGCCGTGTGGACGGCAGTCGTGTCACCCTGATTTCCCACTTTGAGGACAGTGTTCCTTCCCGTGTGGTGGGAGATCCCCAGAAACTTCGCCAGGTGCTGGTGAATCTTCTGGGCAACGCCGTGAAATTTACGGAAGCAGGGGAGATTGTCCTTTCCGTTTCCCTGGAGGCCGAGACGGAGAAGGGGCTTCACCTTGCCATATCGGTGAAGGATACGGGAATCGGTATCAGCGAAGGAGATGAGGAAGCTATTTTTGCCGCTTTTCGCCAATCCGAAGGTACCTGGAAGCGTCAGTACGGGGGAACGGGTCTCGGCCTTGCCATCTGCCGCAGCCTGGTTTCCATGATGGGGGGGAAGATCCGGGCAAAAAACAACCCCGATGGTGGCTGTACCTTTTCCTTCACCCTTGTGGCAGACCAGGATATGGACAGGGACTCTGGTGCGGAAAGGTTTTTTCCGGATCTTGGAGGCAGCCGCATTTTTCTTGTGGACAGCCACGGCGGGCAGGCCAGGGTCTGCGCGCAGTATCTCACGGCTGCGGGGGGACGGGTCAGCATTTTTCGGAAGATGCATGAACTTCCAGCCGATGAAAAACCGGATCTTCTGGTACAGGCTCTGGAGGATGTGGAGCCTTCAGTCGCGGAAAGTCCTGCGGCTCTGCCCTTTCAGGGAGTTCCCGTCATTGCCATCTGCAGGCCGGTACAGGGCAGCGCGGAACTTTGTCGCCTTATGGGCTATGCGGGGTATCTCACCCAGCCCGTATCCCGTTCTTTTCTTGTGTCCATGTCGGCCGGTCTTCTGGAGGGGGGGCACCGGGAGGGAATGCTGACCCGTCACAGACTGCGCGAAGTGAAGAAAAAAAATCTTCGTCTCCTCGCGGGGGAAGAACAGACGGAGACACTTCTGACAGGCCTGCTGGATGCCTCGGGATATCGGCGCAAGGCCCTTTTTGAGCCTTCGGCGCTGGTGACGGCCTATGTGGCGGAGGAAGGTGCTTTTGATGCCGTCCTTATGCATTTCTGCCCGGAAAAAAACCGCAATGCCATTGCCCAGATCCGCAACTGGGAACATTTTGCTGAAAAACCCTGCACTCCCATCCTTGCACTCTGGTCGGAAGAAGTTCTCCCTGGTTCCCCCCTGTCCGATCCCTCCGGTCTGACCCGGATTCTGATGGACAGGGAATGCAGCAGGGAAAACCTTCATGCCTTTATGAACGCGGTTATGGAGGAGGGGGAGTACAGGAAGCAAAAAAACTGAAGCGAGGTCATGCCGTAACGGCTTTGTTCCCGGCCTGAGGCATCAGGGACGGTTATTTCCGGGAGAAATGCGTTTTAGGATTTTCCCCAGCCCCTCCTGCACGCTGTGGAAGAGGGAGTAGAGCACAGGCACCACCACCAGGGTGAGGAAGGTGGAGACCAGAAGCCCGAAGATGACCACAATGGCCATGGAACGCCACCACTGGGAGGATTCGCTGATCAGGGAAAGGCTCAGGTTCCTGAAGTCATAGGAGATTCCCGTCACCATGGGGATCAGGCCCAGAATGGTGGTCACGGCGGTGAGAAGAACGGGCCGGAGACGGGTTGCACCTGCGGCGATGACGGCCTTTTGCACATCATATCCTTTTTCCTTCAGCTTATTGATGTAGTCAATGAGCACAATGGCGTTGTTCACCACCACCCCGGCCAGGGAAATCACACCGACACCACTCATGATAACGCCAAAGGGCAGATTCAAAGAGGTCAGTCCCAGGAAAACCCCCCCAAGGGAAAGAATCACCGAAGTCATGATGATCAGGGGCTGGGAAACGGAGTTGAAAAGACTGACCAGGATCAGAAAGATCAGGAGCAGGGCCACCATGAAAGCCTTGCTGAGAAATTCCTGGGATTCCTGCTGTTCTTCCTCCTCCCCGGTAAACCGGTAGGTATAGCCATGGGGGAAGGGAATTTTTTCCATGAGCTGTTCCGCATACAGTCTTGCCGTGGCACCGGGAACCCGCGTTTCATCCACCTCCGCTTTTACCGTTACCACACGTTCATGATTGATCCGTACAATATTGCCCATGGCTCCCACATAGGAGATTTCCGCAAGGGTGCTGAGGGGGATGAGCTGACCTGAGGGGCTGGTGATCATCAGCTTGCGCAGCACGGCGCTGCCCCGCCTGTCCGCTTCGGGCAGACGGACGGTGATATCGTAGTCCTTATCCCCTTCCCTGAAACTGGAAACCTCGAGGCCGTTATAGGCGGTTTTCAGGGCAAAGCCGATGGCACTGGTGGAAAGACCAAAGAGTGCGGCCTTCTGTCTGTCAATCTTGACCTGTATGGACGGGATGGCGGCAATGTAGTCATCTTCCACGTCCTGGACGTGGGGGATTCTCGAAACCTGCTCCCGGATTTCCCGTGCAAGGGATCCCAGCACCGTGAAATCATCTCCGGATATTTCAATATTGATGGGCGGGCCTGTGGGCGGGCCTTCTTCCTGTTCCTGTACGGTGATATAGGCACCGGGGATGTCCCGCAGACGTTTCCGGATACGCTCCAGGGTCTGGGGGGAAGGGGTTTTCCGTGCTTCCAGATCAATGAACTGAATACCAATGTGGGTGGGAGTGTTGCCGCCAAAGCCGGAAATCGTGGCTCCGGTGACAGACTCCGTGTAGATGTGCTCGATATTGTCAAAATCGCTGGGTCCGGAAAAGGAGTTTCCCAAAAGGGTCTCATGAACAAGGGGAGAAAGGGCCTGGGCATAACTTTCCCGGGTGATGGGTTCAAGTCCCCTTTCACCGCTGTAGGTTTCCCGTGCAATGGCCATTTCCGCACGTTTGACCACATGATCGATGTACTCGATATCCGCACCTTCGGGCATTCTGAAATTCACGTAGATGTTTTTGGGATCCACGGCAGGGAAAAATTCCACAGGCCTTTCCAGCCCGACCCGCAGCAGCCACCAGGAAAAGCAGGCAAGCAGTACCATGAAGGAGAGAAAAATCATGGTAATCCGGTTCTGAAGGGAAATTTCCATCAGCCTTTCATAGAATTTGAGGATGGGGCCCTGGATAAGAATCGGCTCTTCACCGCCAGGGGAAAGGGGGGCATCCTTGTCGGAAACCTTGTCTCCTGCAGGTTTTTCTCCCCTGACCCGCATGAAAAGGGAGGCCATGGCCGGGTTGATGACAAGGGCCACAAACAGACTTGCGGAAAGGGTGATGATCAGGGTCTGGGGAAGGTACTTCATGAACTCCCCCATGACACCGGGCCAGAACAGCATGGGCATGAAGGCCGCAAGGGTGGTGAGGGTGGCACCGATGACGGGCCAGGCCACCTCGGCACTGGCCTGTATGGCGGCCTGAAAGCGGGGAACGCCCTGTTCCATGTAGCGGTAGATGTTTTCAACGATGACAATGGCATTGTCCACCAGCATGCCCAGGGCCAGGGTCAGACTGAAGAGCACCACCATATTGAGGGTGATACCCAGGGCATAGAGCACGGTGAAGGAAATGAACATGGAAAAGGGGATGGCCATGGCCACCAGAAGGGCGTTGCGTCCGCCCATGGCAAAGAAAAGCACCACCACCACCAGCACAAGGCCGGAGAGGATGTTGTTTTCAAGGTCGGCCACCATCATGCGGATTTCCTTTGCCGCATCCATGGTTTTGGTGATTTCCGTTCCCTTGGGCCACCGTGTTTTTTCCTTTTCAATCAGGGCATCAATGGCTTCACTGATGCTGATGATGTTTTCTCCCGAGCGTTTTTTGACGGCAATGTTCACCGAAGACCGTCCATCAATGCGGGAACGGCTGGTTTCTTCCTTGAAGCTGTCCTGTACCCTGGCGACGTCTTTCAGGTAGATGGGCTGCCCTTCCATGGTAGCAATGACCAGGAGATCAATTTCTTCGGGAGTGGAGAATTCACCGGGAACCCGAAGCTGGTATTTCCCGTGTCCCAGGGTGATAGCCCCTCCGGAGGTGTTGAGGTTTTCCCGGCTGACCGCCTCCTGAAAGGCTGTGATGGGAATGCGATAATAGGCCAGCTTGTCCGGATCCATCTCAATGATGATTTCCCGTTCAAGCCCACCGGTGATATCCACCTCCAGAATGCCGGGGATGGATTCTATGGCGTCTTTCAGATCGTCAGCCATTTTTTTCAGGTCGGCAACACCGGACGTGCCGGAAAGGGAAAAGACCGCAATGGGAAACTCGGAAAAATTCACTTCAAAGACAGCGGGATCATCCTCAAGATCCGTGGGCAGTTCTCCCTTGGCTTCATCCACCTTGTTGCGGACATCCTGCAGGGCGTCGTTGATGTCCACATCGGGCAGAAATTCAATGTTGATCTGGGAGAGACCCTCGGAACTGATGGATTTGACCCGCTTGACACCCTTCATCCCCTTGAGTTTTTTTTCAATGGGAATGGTGATGCTGGTTTCTATATCCGAAGCGGCCACGCCCTTGTAGGCCGTGGAGACAAATACATAGGGAATGGAAATATCCGGCGCGCTTTCTCTGGGCAGAGTATTGTAGGTATACATGCCAAAGAGAAAGAGGAGAACGGCCAGCACCATGACACTGGTGCGGTTTTTAACGGCACTTGTGGAGACGATCATGGATTACAGTTCCTTGATATCCTGAATTTCTTTGATGATATTGATCTTCTGCCCCTGGGCCAGATCCCGCTGTCCCACCACCACAACCTGTTCTCCGGCTTCAAGGCCTGAGGTGATTTCCACGACCCAGCCCTCCTGAATCCCAAGGCGTACCTCGCGTCTTTCCGCTTTTCCATCCTGCACCACAAAAACCGCGTGGGTACCTCCTGAAGAGATCACGGCATAAAGGGGAAGGGTCAATGCCTCGGGGCTGAGGCGTTTGACGATGTCCACACGGGTGAACATGTCCGAAAGAATCTCTCCATCCGGGTTGGGAATAAGAATTTCAAGGTCGTAAAGCCGGGCCGTACTTTCTGCAGAACGGGAAAAGTGGTGTTTTTTCCCGGTAAAGAGTTTTCCGCCCAGAGCATCCACCCGTACCTCAAAGGTATCCACCTGGCGGACGGCATGAATATCCGACTCGGGAATCCCCACCGTCACCTTGATGGGATCCAGTTGCAGAATTTCTGCCACGGGATCTCCGACGGCCACAAACTGTCCTGGCTCCACCAGCATACGGTTGATGACGCCGCCCATGCCCGCCTGTACCAGGCAGCGATCCCACTGGAGTCTGGCCGTGTCCATGGCTGAGCGGGCACCTTCCAGATCGGCAATGGCCGTGTCGAGGAGAGACTTTGTGGCCAGCTGTTCCCCGTAGAGTTCCTTGAGACGGGCATGGGTGGCCTTTGCAGTTTCAAAGGCAGCCTTGGCGGCGTTGTAGATATTCTGGTAATCCCTGTCATCCAGACGGTACAGGTGCGCCTCTTTCTGAATGAAGTTTCCCTCCGCCGCCAGTTTTTCCGCCACCTTGCCCGCCACTTCAGCACTGACCCGCAGACGTACCCAGGGAGCTGTCATGCCCGGCAGATTGATGCGGTCTTTGATACGCGAGGGGCTGAGGGTCAGCACCACCACATTAACGCCGGGATCTTCTGCGGCCATGGCACTGGAACGCTCCTTCTCCAGATGTTCCGTTTTGCGGGCAAGGGCGAAGACCATACCCGTGACCAGAAGGACAAGGAGGATAAGGGTGATGAGGGGCAGCTTTCTGGACAGCAGGGCAGGGAGGGATGGTTTTTTCTCATTGCTTTTCATGGGATCTTCCAGGTCTGTCGGTGTAATTTGGGGTGTCCGGGTCTTGTCAGGGAGATTTCAGGGATGCGGATCGGTCAGCAGATCCCGGATCTGCTGCTTCAGTCTGCCTGTGGCGTAATCCAGGGCCAGTCGGGCCAGATGACTGTCCAGGCGTGTGGTGGCCAGACTGCTCTGGGAGGTGAGCATCAGGCTGTTGGCATCCATAAGATCCACGATGTCGGCAAGGCCCACTTCAAACTGACGGCTGACGGCAAGATAGTTTTCCGTTGCAAAACGAAGCTGATCTTCAAGGGCATCCAGGCCGCTCAAGGCCTTTTCCAGACCATGGTAGGCCCGCTGTACCTCAAGACGCACATCCTTGATGGTCTGGGCATAGCGAAGGTCACTCTGATGCTTTTCCGCCTCTGCCTCCCGGATACGTGCAGGTGTCAGACCGCCTGTGTACAGAGGAATACTCAGCTCCAGTCCCAGAGAAAGGGAATGGGGGTCTTTTGTCTCCGAGGGGGAGGGATGGGTATCCTGATACTGGGCCGACCAGGAGAGAACGGGCCAGAGATCCCCCCTGTACAGTCTGACCCTGTCTTCTGCAATGCGGGTTTCAAGTTTGAGGGCGGCAAGCTCCGGCCTTGCTTCCAGGGCTTCATGAATAAGGGCTTCAAGATCCTTTTCCAGTTTTTTGGCACCCGAACGGGCGGGAGCTGCCAGAAAAAACCGGGGGGGCAGCATCACCAGGGCTGCAAGCATGGCCCGCTGGTCAGAAAGGGCTTCTCTGGCCACATTCCGACGGCTTTTTGCACCGGACAGTTCCGCCTGGGTACGGAGGACATCCGGTCGTGTGGCATCGTTGAGCCGTACCCTGGCCATCACCTGATCCAGATGCTGTGAAAGCCTTCTCACCTCCGCTTCCTCGATCTCAATTTCCTCTTCCGCACGGATTACCTGATAAAAACGGCTTCCTACTTCAAAAAGATAGGCAGCGCGTACGGCCTCCAGATCTTCTCCGGATTTTTCCAGGGCACTGCGGCTGATCTGCATGGCAATCCATTCCTTGCCATTGAGGGTGAAGGACTGCCCCATGCGCACCCCGAAGGTATTGAGGCGATCCGGTTCTCCATAGCCGGGATCCGGATACTGGCGGTGGGAGGCGAAGCCTGTGATCTGAGGCCGCAGCACGGATTTTGCCTGATCCTGTACAGCCGCTGCCATACGGACGGATTCCCGGGCCAGACGGATACGCTCCGCATCCTGAAGGGCAAGACGGTAGAGCGTTTCCAGGGTGAAGGAAGCGGGGGGGGAAGGCTCTGCGGCCATGATATCCGTAGAGAGGGCGGAGAGAAAAAGGAAAAGCCCGATGAAAAGAAACCTTGTTTTGTAATGCATCATCACATTCACCTGAAGAAAGGAACCCTGTGCAGGGAGACGCTGGCAGGAGGAGCTTCTGCTGAACGCCCTGAAGAGAACGGCTGGGAGTAGAATTTCATTCTGGAAAGCTAGGGTGTATCCGTTAAAAGATCAAGGCTTTTTGCGCCGCTGTGCAAAGCCCCATGCTTTGTTTGCCTGTATACGGGATTTTTCCGGGAAAGTCTGTCTGCAAGATGTAGCAATGTGTAACAAACTGTGCAGCTCTGTTTTTCTGCGGTGTGCCACAAGGTCAGGGGCTGACCTGACCTTGCACAGAAGTAAAAAAAATACGCTGGGGATCCGGCGGGAAAGGCAAAGTCCGCCTGCTGGTCAGTTCATCTTTTTCCCATTGGAATTAAGGGGCTTTCCGTGAGTCCGGTATAAATCTGTCTGGGACGGCTGATGCGGTGGGCCGGATCTTCCATGCTTTCCTTCCACTGGGCAATCCATCCCGGCAATCTGCCAATGGCAAACATGACGGTAAACATATTCGTGGGGATGCGCATGGCCCTGAGTACAATACCGGAGTAAAAATCCACATTGGGATAAAGGTTGTGGTCGATGAAGTAGGGATCCGTAAGGGCCACTTCCTCCAGACGTTTGGCGATGTCAAGGAGGGGATCCTCCTGCTTGAGCTTGGGCATGATCCGGTCACACATTTTTTTGATGATCTTGGCCCTTGGATCATAGGTCTTGTAGATCCGGTGACCAAAGCCCATGAGACGAAAGGGATCCTTTTTGTCCTTGGCCCTGCGGATGACCTCTTCAATGGTTGCTCCGTCCTTGTGAATCTTTTCCAGCATTTCAATCACGGCCTGGTTGGCTCCCCCGTGAAGGGGCCCCCAGAGGGCGGAAACGCCTGCTGCAATGGAGGCATAAAGGGGGGCACGGCTGGAACCCACCACACGGACGGCTGCTGTGGAACAGTTCTGTTCATGATCAGCATGGAGGATAAAAAAAACATTGAGTGCCTTCACAAGATCCTCGTCCACAATATAAGGATGCACCGGACTGTCAAACATCATATTCAGAAAATTGGCGCAGTAGGACAGATCATGTCTGGGGTAGACCACCTTTTCCCCTTTGGACATGCGGTAGGACATGGCCGCCATGGTGCGTACTTTCGAGATGAGATAGAGAAAATGGGTATGGATATCTTCTTCCCGGCCCATATCCGGATAAAAACTGCGCAGGGCCATGATCATGGCGGACAGAATCCCCATGGGATGGGAACCCTGGGGGAAATTCTGGAAAAAAACCTGCATGTTTTCGTGCACCATGGAAAAATCATTGAGCAGTACCCGTGTCTGATTCAGTTCATCGAGGGTTGGCATATGACCGTTGATCAGGAGAAAAGCCGTTTCAATGAAGGTGGCTTTTTCCGCCAGGGCTTCGATGGGAATGCCCCGATAGCGCAGAATGCCCTTTTCACCGTCCATAAAGGTAATGGCCGAAGCGCAGCTTCCCGTATTGCCGAAACCGGGATCATAGGTGATATACCCCGTTTTCCGGCGCAGTGACGTAATGTCAAAGGCTTTTTCGCCTTCTGCCCCGACAATGATCGGAAGTTCGTATTCCTTGCCCTCAATGATCAGCTTTACGGTTTCGCTCATTGCATTTCCTTTTTTGCCTTGGGGATACCATTAAAAATGAAAGCCAGGGAAAAACCAGGGTGCTTCCATGGCAAAATGACCCATATCGTCTTCCCGGCCCAAAGGAGCAGAGGGAAGAGAAGTCCGGAAATATACGCTTTGGGATGGATAGGGTCAAGGACAGGGTTAGCGCCAGACCCAGTGTGCAGGAGAATCTTCCTCATCGTGCCCGATGGGCGATGATGAGATCTTCGGGGACTTCTTTCCAGCGCAGGGCATAGAGGGCCAGGAAAGCGCTTTTTCCCTTCAGGGGCCTTGGGGGAAGGGCCGAGCAGGGAAGGCGATCCCGTACCGCTTCCCAGGTTTTCTCCCCCAGCAGGATATCCCCGTAAGCCACAGGAATCTCTTCTCCCCGACTACGCTGTTCCGCAAGTTCCAGATTGACTTCCTTGGTAGCGCTTTCCAGCCGGGCCGCCACATTCACGGTATCACCGATGGCCGTATAACTGAAACGGAAGGAAGAGCCGAGATTGCCCACCACAGCCGGGCCTGTGTTGATACCGATCCCCATTTGCAGAGGCGTGTGTTCCGGGTGGGCGGCATTAAAGTCTTCCAGATCCCGCAGCATGGTGATGGCCGTGAGACAGGCGTGGAAGGCGTGGTCTGTATCCTCAAGGGGCGCATTGTAAATGGCCATGATGGCATCTCCGATATATTTGTCCAGTGTGCCTCTGTAGGTAAAGACGGCCCGGGTCATGGGTTCAAAATAGGCGTTGAGTAGAAGAACCATGTCTTCGGGAGCCATGGTTTCAGAGCGGGCTGTGAACCCCCTGAGATCGGTGAAAAGCAGGGTCAGCTCCCTCGACTCTCCGCCAAGCCGCAGTTTTTCCGGATTTTCAATGAGGCTTTCCACCACCTCCGGTGCCAGGTAGCTGGAAAAGGCCGAACGCAGCGCCTCGCTGCCCGCACGGCTTTCCATGAACAGGTGAACCTCTCCGGTGATAAGCGCAAGGATAAGCCAGAGTCCGGGATAGAAGATTTCCAGCCAGATTCCGGCGTGAAGATAGGCACTGAGACCTGCTCCGTACAGCCCCCCAAAGAGGAGCAGGTACAGTCCCATCCTTTTCCAGGGGGCATGAAGAAAGAGGCAGGGCCACCAGAGCAGGCAGAGACAAAAGAGTACTCCGGCCATCATCCATCCGGAAAGTTCCCTGGGGATGGAGCCGTCCATGAGGTTGGCAACAAAGGTGAGATGCATGAGTGGCCCGGGAAACTGGCCTGTGGGGGTGGCCCGCAGATCACTGACTCCGGCCTCACTGACCCCTACAACGACCAGTTTATCCTTGAGGGAGGCGGGGTCAAAATCGGCTTCCATAAGCCGGGAAAAGCTGATCCGTGCATAGTCCTGGGGATGGTAAAAATTGAGGCGGATACTCCCTCTTTTGTCCGCAGGAATGTTCTGTTTTCCCATGAAAACAGACTCATCCTTAAAAACCAGATCTTCCTGACGGGCCATGCGGGCCATCTGTACCCCCAGGTTGGGCAGGGCCAGATCCCCTACCCAGAAGGCCAGCGGGTAGTGCCGGAAACGTTGATCGGCATCGGGCAGGGTATTGAGCGCCGCAAGGAGCATAATGGATTCCCGGATGGGAGAAACGGGGGCTTCCAGCCGCTCACTTTCGATGAGGGTGGCCTTGTCCGTCTGCATGAGGGAAGAGTCGAGAAGCTGCTGATAAACCGCATCTCCCAGGGAAGAGAGGCGGGGACCATTGAGAAAAACCCCGCCAATGGCAGGCAGATCGGCCAGTGCATCGGCCAGCGCCCTGTCCCTTTCCGGCTCCGTTTTTTCCGCAAAAATAACATCCAGCCCCAGCACCCTGGCCTGGGACAGGGCAGAAAGCCCGCGTGCCAGTACATCCCTGGGCCAGGGCCAGCGGCCAAAATTCTTAACACTTTCATGGTCAATGTCCACGAAGAGGAGTTCCGGAGAAGGCTTGCGGGCGTTGAAGGTATAATAGGTGTCACTGAGGGCTGCGGCCAGGGCGGACAGGAGGACGGGCGGACGCAGAGAAAGCATCCAGATGCCTGCGGCAAGGCAGAGCATGAGAAAAATGGGGCGTAAAAGGTAGGGGTGTCCGGACAGCGTCCGGGGATGTTGAGCGTGCGATGTCTTCCGCATCCATCGTCCTTTCATGGCTGGGTTCAGGCTTACTGTATCTGTTCTTGAATGTAGGGAAGGATCGCTTCCAGGATCCGGGCCTGTTTCTGGGATAAGGGATCTTTATTTCCGGCCTTTTTTTCATAAAGCGTACGGGCCAGATCCAGATGCTCTGCGGTCAGAGGACTGCCGGTCAGGTGCAGATAACGGATAAAGGAAAGGGGGCGGTTATACTGGATAGCCAGAGAAAGGATATCCGTGTTCCGGTGCCACATATTCCGCAGATCCGGTCTCAGTTTGAGAAGATAGGCAAGGCTTCCGAGGTTGCCGTGGCGCAGGGTGCTTTCGATGTGCTGGCTTTCAATGGGAAATCCCTCTTCCACCAGACGGCGCAGGTTGCTGACCCGTGTCTTCTGGGAGCGTACGGCCAGATCCATGGCATTTTTCCTGTTGTATACAGGATCCATACGGCTTCCCGAAGCTTGCAGAAGATCCATGATGGCGACTTTCCCCAGAGTTATGGACAGGAGAAGGGGAGAAGGCCCGGTGCTGCCATGGCCGTTGGGATCCGCCCCCAGGGCCAGGAGCAGGGAGACCAGCTCTGCGTTACCGCTGATGACCGCAGCGGAAAGGGCCTGGGGATGTCGGCTTACCACAATTTGCCCCATGCGCAGGAGATGGAGGGCCGTTTCAGGACGAAAGCGGACGATGGTGTCAAAAACCGTAAAGACCCGTCCTTCCCGCCACTGCATATGGAAATCGACGGGATTGTTTTCCATGAAATGCAGGAGTTCTTCCTGACTGCATGTACGGATACAGTGGCGCAGGGGCTTATACAGCTCCGGAGGTACAGTGTTTTCCGCTGTCTTTTGGGGAGCAGGTGACGGCGGAGGGGGGGAAAGGACGGACGGGGCCGTGGGGGGGGAGGACAGGGGGGGGATGGAAAGAGAACGCTGAGGTGGAATGGGGCTGGCAGAAGGGGGGGGGGACAGGTCTTTGAGCATGAAAAAAAAAGCGGCGAGGACAATGAAAACCAGAAGCAGCAGCGCCCCCATCAATTTGACGAAAACGGAGGGGCGCATGGGAAATGTTATCCTCTCTCTTCAAAAGCCTGGATCCCGGGATGCCGATGCAGTTTCCGGTTCAGGGTCTGACGTGAAATCCCCAGACGTTTTGCGGCCCGGGTCTGGTTTCCCGCCTCAAGATGGAGGACGCGGGCGATGAGGCGGTCTTCGGCCTCGGCCAGGGTGGGCAGATCCGAAAGAAAATCGGGGAAGGGAGGTTCCATCTCTTTGATCTCCGGTTCTGTGGAATCGGGAAGAATCTGACACAGGGCCGGAAAGTGGGACGGGAGCAGAAGGCCTTCCCGGCAGCAGCTCACCGCATCCAGCACCATGCCTTGCAGTTCCCGGACATTACCGGGAAAGGCATAGTGCTGAAGGAGGGTTTCTGTCTGGGGATGGATTCCCGGCTGCGGTCGGCCCAGGGTTGCTGCCGCAAGGGCGGTAAAATGGGCAAGGAGCAGGGGAATATCTTCCCGTCTTTCCTTCAGGGGCGGCAGGTGGATGGCATGGGGGGCAATACGGAAAAAGAGGTCTTTACGAAATCCCTCCCCGGCCTTCATGGTGGCGGGACTGTGGTTGGTGGCGGCCAGAATGCGGGCTGTGGAGCGGCGGGGTTTATCCGCACCAATGGGCAGGTACTCGCCCTCCTGCAGAAACCGCAGCAGCTTGACCTGGGTCATGGGCGGCATGTCACCGATTTCATCCAGAAAAAGGGTACCCTGTGCGGCCTGGGCTACCAGCCCCTCACGGCTGCGGTCCGCCTGGGTGAAGGCCCCTTTCTCATGCCCAAAAAGGGTGTCCGAAAGAAGGGATTCTTCAAGGCCCGCAATATTCAGGCCGATGAAGGCCCCTTTACGACCAGAGAGGCTGTGGAGTACCCGGGCCACCAGCTCTTTCCCTGTTCCCGTTTCCCCTGTGATGAGCACGGGCATGGACGAGGGGGCAACGGCCTCCATGTAGTGAAAAATGGCCGTCATGGCGGGGTTCCGGGAGAGAATGGGCTGAAAGTACTCCGGATGCTGGAGTTCCGTCCCCATGGGGAGGGCCATGCGACGGGTGGTATCCGAGAGATCCCGCATTTCCATGGCCCTGCGGATACCCGCCAGCAGTCTGTCCCTTTCCACGGGTTTGGTCATGAAGTCAAAGGCTCCCTTTTGCATGCAGCGTACCGCTGTTTCCACAAAATGGGCACCGGTGAGGATCAGTACGGGAATTTCAGGATGTTCGGCAAGAATACGGGGCAGAAGGGTTTCGCCGTCCATACCCGGCAGGTTGAGATCCAGAAGTACACAGGAAACGGAATGGGCGGAAAGAAAGGGAAGCACCGCATCCCCTGAGTCCAGCAGGTGGACACTGTCATATCCCGCCTTCAGAAGGATGAGACGGCAGGCGTTACGGCTGTGGATTTCATCCTCCACCACCAGGATGGAACTGCCCCCGGCTCTCATGACAGCTCCTCTTCATTGAGCGGCCCCAGCAGATCCGTCGTCCCCTGCCGCAGGGTTTTCAGGCTGACGGGTTTGGTGAGGATATGGGAAATTCCTAAGGCCTGGAGCTGATTCTGAGCCTTCTGTCCCGCATATCCCGTGACCACCAGAATTTTGAGATTCTTCAGCTCCGGCTCCGTACGAACCCATTCGCAGACTTCCAGTCCGTCCATGTCCGGCATGTGCAGATCCAGGACAAGGAGATCGGGTTTCAGGGAGCCGAGCTTGAGACAGGCGGCCATGCCTGAGTCTGCTTCATGGACATCCAGCAGGGCACTGGCACGCAGCATCTCCGAAAGCACCAGCCGGGTATCCCTGTCATCATCCACCACCAGTACTTTTTTGCGCAGGGCCGGAGGGCGCAGGGGCAGACAAAGACTGAAGCTGCTGCCTTCCCCCTCTTTACTCCGGATATCCATTCTGCCCCCGTGCTCCCGGATAATGGTGGCAGATATGGAAAGCCCCAGTCCCGTGCCTCCCTGATCCCTGCGTGTGGTGAAAAAAGGATCCTGAATGTGGGGCAGGACATGGCTGGGAATGCCTCGGCCCTCATCCTGCACCTCAATCCGGATCTCCTGTTTTTCCGCATCATGGACGGTAAATACCCGGATGGCCTGATCCCGGTCTGTGAGAGCCTGACAGGCATTCTGTACCAGGTTGATGATTACCTGCTCCAGCCTCTGGGCATTGCCGCGGATGGGGGGAAGCCCTTCCCCATAGCGTACCCGGAACCGGGGGGCATTTTTACGGATGAGATTACCCAGGAGGCTGATGGCATCCCGCACCACGGCATTGATGTCCACCTTCCCGGAAATATCGGAGCTTTCCTGACGGGCAAAATTCTTGAGGTCTTCCACAATATTGCGGATGCGGCGGCCCCCTTCGCGGATGCCCTCAAAAAGACTTGGAAGATGTTCTTTCATCTCCGAATAGGGAAGCCCCCCGAAGTCAAAGTCCCCCTCACGATGAAAGAATTCTTCCAGAATGGGCCGGGCCGCTTCCCAGGAATCTTCGATGAGGGGAAGATTCAGCATGATGAAGTTGGTGGGGTTGTTGATTTCATGGGCCACACCGGAAACCAGGGTGCCGAGGGCCACCATTTTGGCGGCCTGGATCAGCTGTTCCTGCTGGTGTTTGGTTCGGATTTCGGCTTCCTTGCGGGCTGTGATGTCCCGGCCCAGCACGAAAAGGGCGATGAGCGTTTTATCGGAGTCAAAGACGGGCCAGATGGAAAGGGCCATATGGCGGGAAGCATTCTGGTCTTCGTAATGCAGGGGCCGCCCCGTTGCCAGTACAGCGGTCAGGCGTTTTTTACGCCGGACTCTCTCTTCTTCGGAAAGAAGATCCCAGAGCCGCTGTCCTGTGGCCTCAAGGGAGTCGGGGATATCGTACCACCTGCGCATGGCCTGATTGATCCGGAGAATACGGGCTTCCGGGGTGATCAGGAGCAGGGCATCGCTGATGGCATCCAGGAGGGCATCGGCCACCCTGTCGTTGAAAAGCCGTCCTTTTTCAAGGCGCTGGCGTTTTTCCCGTTCATGGGTCAGGGCCTGACGGGTTTCCGCAAGTTCTGCTTCCAGAAGCCTTACCGTCTCGATGTGTGCTGCATCCGAAGAAAGGGCCATGTTTTTTCCGAAATGCTTTTCTCTGATAAGGGGGGATATGGCTGCCGCTCCGGTAAAAAAGCCCTGAGAGAAGGGCGCTTCAGAATGACCGTGTACTGCCGGAGATACAGAGGCTGCCATGGCTGGCGTTCTTTTCATAAAGAAGGGTCATGCCCTCTTTTCTGCTGCGAAAGGCGGTGCTCAGTCCGTAAATGTTTTCGCTTCCGCCGAGAATGAGGTGCCCATCGGGCTCCAGCATGGCGGCAAAACGGTCGAAAATACGGTTTTTGGTGGCTTCATCGAAATAAATGAGCACGTTGCGGCAGAAGATCAGATCAAAAACGCCCAGACCTGAAAAATTTTCCATGAAGTTCATGGTACGAAAAACAGGAATATTACGAATTTCATGGGAAAGTTTCCAGCGATTTTCTGCAATGCGCGAAAAATATTTGTCCCTGCGGGCAGGGGAGAGTCCCCGTCCGATCTCAAGATCCGAGTATTCTCCAGCCTGGGCGCGGGCCAGAGCCGGAGTGGAAATATCTGTCCCCAGAATTTCAAAGTCCTGCACCCTCAATCCGGCAGCGGTGTTTTTCTGACAGTATTCATGGATGAGCATGGCAATGCTGTAGGCTTCCTGACCCGTGGAAGCCCCGGCACTCCAGATACGGATTACAGCCTTCTGTCCCTTGCTGCGTTTCTGACGGATTTTTTTGGAAAAATGGGGAAGAAGCTGGCTGTTCAGGGTGTCAAAGGGGTGTTGATCCCGGAAAAAATAGGTTTCATTGGTGGTGATGGCGGCAATCACCCGTTTTTTGAGATCCGGATCCGGCGTGTTGCGGAGTTTCTGGGCAAAGGCCGTGAAGTCCCGGCAGCCCTCGGAAAGCACCATGCCTCCCAGGCGTTGCTGAATGAGGTATTCCTTGCCCGGGTGAAGGTAGATGCCACAGGCTTCGTGGATCCAGGCACGGATCTGGTCAAAGGCGGTCTGGGAAAGTTCCATGGTGATCAGGCTCCGGAGCAGGAATGAAGGTATTGGTCAACGGCTTTGGCCAGGGTGTTCAGGGAAAAAATGGCATCGGAGAGTCCTGCGGCCACCACACTGCCCGGCATTCCCCAGACCACGCTGCTGGCTTCATCCTGAACAAAGATGGTGGCTCCGGCCCGTTTCAGGGTGGCCGCCCCCTGGGTACCGTCTCTGCCCATGCCGGTCAAGACCAGGGCCAGGATGCGATGGTTCCATACGGGAGCGGCGGACCGGAAGAGAATGTCCACCGAAGGACGGCAGCCTTTTTCCGGAGGGCCGTTGCTGAGCTGTACCCGGACACGGGCACCGGTTTTGCGAACCAGCATATGTCGGCCTCCCGGTGCGATATAAACGTTCTGAGGCAGGATTTCCATATCCTCTTCCGCCTCCACCACCGTATGACGGCAGGTGACAGAAAGGCTTTCCGCCAGAGAAAGGGTGAACTCCGCTGGCATGTGCTGCACCACCAGGATGGGCAGATCGCAGAGGGCACAGAGCTGGGGGAGAAGGGTGTGCAGGGCCTTGGGCCCGCCCGTGGAAACACCGATGAGAATCACCTCGATTCTGTCCGGAGCGGCCGTGCAGGGGGGAGGCGTCAGAGGCCGAGGCGCAGCGGGCAGGATGAGACGGCGCTGGCGCAGCCAGGAGCGGATACGGGGGGCAATGGCGTTGCGCAGACGTTCCAGGGGAAGTTCATCCGCAACGGCCACCGGTTTGGGCACATAGGCAAAGGCTCCCCCCGCAAGACTTTCCCTCCGGAGATCCTCGGCGCTTCCTGCGTGACCGCTGACCACGAGAACGCCCATGGGGGGCAGATGCCGGTTTTTCTGGTTTAAGGCAGAGATGGCCTTCAGGGTTTCCATACCGTCCATTTCCGGCATGTCCAGATCCAGAGTCACCACATCCACAGGCTGTTTTTCAAGAAATTCCAGGGCTTTTTTACCGTTTCTCACAGAGCCCAGCACACGGATGTCCGTTTCTTCCCCAAGGCTTAAGGCCAGGGCATTCCGGAAAATGCGGGAATCATCTACGATGAGTACGGTAATGGGGGAGGACATGAAAAAACTCCATTTCCAGTGAAGTGCAGGGCTTTGTAAAAAAAAATCCGTTGCGGCCAGCCCCTCCGGCCATGGAAGTCAGTATAGGCCGAAGGTTCCTGGAACGGCAAACGGAAAATTGTGACGCGGAGAGGAGAGGCTGGAGGGGCTGTGGAGCCCGCTCCAGCACATCTGCCAGAAAAAACAGCTACCCCAAGTTCGTCATTTTTTTTCTGAAAACCCAATAAAATCAAACGAAGTGATTTTTTATGGGTACTACATATTCACTTTTCAGCCGTTTAAACTAGGCTCTGTTGACATTTCGTTTTTTAAATTTCATTAATAGTCATTGATTGCAATAAGTTATGTTTATTTGTGTGGTCGAGCTAGACTATTGCTAACTATCTGAACTGGCTTGCTATCTGATCAAATGTCAACAGAGCCTAAGCCTTCAGGAGTATGGTCACTATTTTGACGAACTTGGGCTACTCGGTTTTGAAACCTGCCATGTGCTGACGCAGATCCGTGGCAAGGCGGCTGAGATCGGTGGAAGCCCCATGCACCTGGCTGGCTGCGGCGCTGGATTCCTGGGCTGCCGCGCTGACTCCCTGAATATTGGCCGCAATATCCCGCGCCGCCTGAGCCGCTTCGCCTGCGTTGCGGCTCATATCATTGGCTCCCTGGGCCACTTCGGCGATGGAGGCGGCAATGTGGTGGATACCCGCTGTGGCTTCGGCAATGTTGCTGGAAATGGTCTCGGAAATCCGGGTCTGATCTTTCACCGCTTCCGTGGTCTGACGGGTACGGCCGGCAATGTCTGCAATGATACCGGAAACATCGGCAATGCCTTTCACCGCCTCGCCCGTGGTGTTCTGAACACTGCGGATCTTGGCTGCGATATTTTCCGCAGCATGGGCACTCTGGCTGGCCAGCACCTTGATCTCACTGGCAACAACGGCAAAGCCCCGTCCCGCATCTCCTGCGCTGGCAGCCTCAATGGTGGCATTCAGCGCCAGAAGGTTGGTCTGTTCCGCAATGCGCTTGATTACCTCCGTCACATCCCCGATTTCCTTGGCCGCATGTCCCAGAAGATTCATGGTTTCCGTGGCACTTCCCGAAAGGCCCATGGCCTTTTCCGCAATGGCCGTGTTGGTGCTGGCGTTTTCCGCAATTTTCCGGATCCCCTGGCTGACTTCTTCGATGGACTGGGTTACGGCCTTCATATTGCTGCTCATCTGTTCAGCCGTACTGGAAATGCCCTGGATATTGACGCTCATCTCTTCGGTAGCCGAAGCCATGGTGCTGATATTGGTACTCATCTGTTCCGTTGCGCTGGCCACATTGGCGGCCTGGGCTGTCACTTCTTCGGAGCCGGAAGCCAGTTGCCGGGAAACGGTGGAAAGTTCCTCGGAAGCCCCGGCCAGGGTATCGGCATTGGCCTTCACATCCCTTATGACAAGGGCAAGCTGTTCCATGGACTGATCCACAGCCACCCCCAGTTGACCGATCTCATCTTTACGGAAGAGGCGGCTTTTCAGCGTCATGTCCCCCCTTGCCAGGGCTTCTGCCGTTTTTACGAGACGCCGTACGGGAGCCGTGATGCTGTGGGAGATGGTGAGTCCTGCCGAAAGGGCAAAGGCAAGACCGATGAGGGACACAAGGGAAATCCCCCAGAGCGCCCGTTTCACAATGGCGCGGGTGGTGTCTGTGGCTTCATGGAACTGTTTCCAGGTCAGCTCTCCTGCATTGCGGCAGAGTGCCAGCATGGCATTGCCCCGCTCTTTCATTTCCGGAAGGGTCGTGTTCTCCAGGGTCAGGCGGTTCTGCACCCAGGTGCTGGCGTTCTGGCGGTAGAGGGCAAGGTTGCGGATCACAAGCTCGAGATGTTTTCTGGTGCCGGGTTCATGGAGTCTTTTTTCCGCGTCCTGAACCTTCTTGTTGAGATCCGCGTAGTTTTCGAGCCAGAGTTTCCGGTGTTCTTCATTGCGATCCAGAATATAGGTTTTTTCCAGGATGCGCATGTGGGACACCTGACGGGTAAGGGCTGCCATGACTTCCCCCTCGTTCAGGGTCTCTTCCACAGCCTTTTCTTTGGCGGCAAGAAAGGTTTCCACATGCTGGGTGATGCCATTTCCCTGCTGCACAAGTTTCTGAGCGAGGGGGCCGGTTCGCACCGTATCGGGATTCTGGCGAAAAGCACTCAGCCAAGCATCCGCCGTTTCCCGGTATTGCCTGCACAGATCCACAAGAGATGCAAGGGCATGGATGAGGGACTCATTCTGTTCTCCCTTTTTCAGTTCCTCGGCAAGACCCGTCATGCGGGCATTGTGGCCATCCATCTCCCGGAAGCGTTCTTCACTGTCAAAAAGGGCACTGGCGGTCAGGGCAAGACGCATCATGGCCATGAGGTATTTCATTTCATTGGCCGCAGCCAGGGAGGCCTGAGTATTTTTCTGAAGGGAGTCGTAATGGGTGAGCAGCAGCACAAAAGCTGTGATCACTTCCTGGCCGGAGGCATTGAATTTTTCCTGATTCCGCTGGTTTTCCTGAATCTGTTTTTCGCTGAGATCCACACTTTGGGAAAAAAGTGCCATGGCGGCCCTTCCCGCATCATTGGCCGCCGTGTTGTCGCCGATATGCTGCTGGTGCAGACCGGAAAGGGTATCCAGGGTTTTGCGGAAAGTCCCGATCTGTCTGCGGGCTTCCTCCAGTTCAGCCGGATTTTCCTGCATGATGAAGTTCTGCATGGCCACAATGGCGGCCAGGGTGGATTTTTCCAGATCCGTGACCAGATTGGCGACGGGCAGGGTATACGTTCCGGTACGGGTCATATCCTGACCGATGCGGAACATGCCCCGCATACTGGCACCGCTGAGCAGGATAAGGGCCAGACAGACACTGCCAAAACCAAGCCCGAGTTTTTTTGCAATCCCAAGATCTTTCAGTTTCACGCTGTGCTCCTTCTATTGGGTCTTGTGGGATGCCGGGAGGCATCTTTGGGTTCAATACGGTATGAAGTCAGTCTGTTTACCTGATGTTGCTGAAGATGAAAAAACAGAATCGGAACCGCTTTCATTAAAAAGACCGCTCAGGTAACGGTAGATGCTGCTGGCTGACAGCAGGGTCACCAGTTCCCTCTCGTTTTTCAGAATTCCTGTGGACAGCAAACGAAGCAGGCTGTCCGAAGACAGGCTTCGGCCCGGCTGGTTGTCCACAGCTTCCAGGTGTTTTTCCGGGGCCGGACATACATCTCCGATGGCATCCACCAGCACCCCGAAGGCTTCTCCCACTTCCGGCTTGAACAGAAGAATCCGGCTGCCTTCCAGATTCCCAAGGGGGCTGTGACCGAGAAGTACCCGGAGATCCACAATGAGGTGGATCTGACCCCGGATGTTCACATAGCCCCGCACGGAAGAGGGGGCGTGGTGAACGGGGGTGAAACGGTTTTCCGTATGAATCTCCTTGATCTGGAGAATATCGACACCGTAATGCTCGTCTGCAATGCGGAAGGTGCAGATCTGGCGTTCGTTTCCGCTTTGGGATGTCATGGGAAGCTCCTCCGGGTTTCAGTATCCTGGGAGAGCATTTGTGCAATCCTGCGGCGCAGGGTCTCCCGGTCAATCTTGACCTCAAAGGCATCAAAGCCTGCGGCCAGGGTACGGCTGCGATCCGCCTCCGTAGCCAGGGCCGTGAGGGCGATGGCCCGTGTCCGGTCAAGGGAAGGATCTTTGCGGATTTCCCGGATCAGCTCCCATCCGTTCATTTCCGGCATTTCGATGTCGCTCACCAGAAGATCAAAGGGTTCTTCCCTAAGCCGTGTCAGGGCTTCTTTCCCGTTGACCACGGTCTGTACCCTGTGCCCGTCGGATTCCAGATAACTGCGCACCAGCTGGGTGAAAAAAACCGTGTCTTCGGCAAGGAGAATCCGGCTTTCCCGTTTCTCCTGCCTTTTTTTCTTATCCTCAAACCAGTCCGGCTCCGCACTTTCAATGAGCTGAAAGGGATCGAGAAAAAGGGAGAGTTTTTCCCGGATCACCGCAGCACCGAGTATGCCCTTTCCCGGAACGCTCCGGGTGGCCAGATCCAGGGGGATGTCCTCAATGTCCCGGATTTCTGAAAAGAGGATGCCGAAGGGCCGCTCGGAAAATTTGGGCAGGAGCAGGTGATAGCTGTCGCTGTCCGGACAGGGGGATACGGGCAGCAGGTTCTCAAGCCTCAGAATGCGGGTGGGAATGCCGTCAAGGTTGATGAATTCCCGCTCTCCCATGCGTTCAATGGCGGTTTTCGAGATTTTTTCCACCCGCCTCACCAGTTGCAGGGCCATGGCGAACTGCTCATGGGGGCCTGAGGCTGTGAGCAGCACGGGCTGGGTGGTGACGGGTTTGCGGAGGGTTTCTTCCGCCCGTGGGGCAAGGGGGATGCCCGTATGCCGGGCAATGCCGTCAATGTCGAGGATGAGGGCCACCGTTCCGTCTCCCATGATGGTGGCTCCCGAGTACAGGGGAAGGGATTTCAGGACGGGGTGCATGGGTTTCACCACAATCTCCTCTGTGCCCATGACCTCATCCACCTCAAGCCCGAAACGGAAGCTGCCTACCTTGACCACGGCAAAGGTGAGGGCTTTCTGCTCCTTTTTCCGGGCTGTCCGGGCAATGGCACTCTGAACAGCCTCCGTAAAGGGCTGGGGACGGCGGAGCACTTCCCCAAGCCTCACCATGGGGAGAAGATTTTCCCGGAGGCGGCAGACCTCGTGGGAACCCACGCAGGAAATCCGTTCGGAAATTTCTGCATCGTAAAGCCTGACCAGTTCTTCGAGATTTACCTGGGGAATGGCAAAACGGTCTTCTCCCACCCGTACCGTAAGGCAGGGAATGATGGCCAGGGTGAGGGGCAGGGCGATGCGGAAGGCACTTCCCTCCCCGGGGGTGGAGGAAAGCACAAGACTTCCCCCCAAAGCTTCAATGGAGGTTTTCACCACATCCATGCCTACACCCCGGCCCGAAACCTCGGAGACCCGGTCTGCCGTGGAAAAACCGGACAGCAGGGTGAGCTGGCAGATTTCGTCCCTGGACATGGCACTCAGCTCCGCCTCTTTTTTAAGCCCGAGAGCCAGGGCTTTGGCCCGGATTTTTTCCGTATCCATGCCCCGCCCGTCGTCCGTCAGAAGGATGCAGATCTGTCCAGCCTCGTGGCGGGCTGTAATGCGGATACGGCCCGTTTCAGATTTTCCCGCGGCACGGCGCTCGGAAGGGGATTCGATGCCATGGTCGCAGCCGTTTCGGATAAGGTGGGTCAGGGGATCGGCCAGGGCTTCCAGAATGCTTTTGTCCAGCTCCACATCCTGGCCTTCCATCTCCAGGTCTATGGATTTTTCAAGTTTCTGGGAAAGATCCCTCACCATGCGGGGAAGCTTTGCAAACACATTGCCGATGGGCTGCATCCGGGTACGCATGATGGTCTGCTGCAACTCCGTGGTGACCCCATCGAGGCGCTGGGCGAGGCTTGCGGAAAGATCAGCGGAAAGATCGGAGGCCAGAAGATGCTGGTTGCGTACCAGCACCAGCTCACCGGCAAGGGTCATGAGCCGGTCGAGGATATCGAGACGGATGCGGATGCTGGCAGCCTTGTCACCCGTACCGTGGATTTTTTCCGGTACAGGAAGGCCGGTTTCGGTCTTTTTCTGCCGGGGAAGGGCCGGGAGTTCTGGTGGGCTGAGTGGGGCCGGAGGCAGAAACACCTGCCTTTTTTCTTCCTGGGGCAGGACGTCTCTTTCACCGGCAGTTTCCGGGGCAGCACCAAAAGCGCAGGCCTCATCCCGGGATACGGGCAGGATGGCCCGGTCTTCAAGGCCGCTCACCATGGGAATGAGATCGGCCTCCAGAATGCTGGCGTAGAGGACCTGGTAGGTGAGGGGGCCTGAGGGCAGGGCATGGCGCAGGTCACAGGCTTCCAGGGAGAGTTCCGCTTCCACGATCTCCCCTGCGGTCATAAGTCCTGCAATCACTTCCATGGGTTTTTTGCCATCCCTTTCCATGGAAGCCAGATTGTAGCGAAGGAGGTAGAGGTTTTTGGCCTTATCGATGCGGTTCAGGGTATAGGCAGAAACGGAAAAAGGCAGGAGACTTTCCCGTGTGCAGAGAAGAGCCGGGGTTTCACGTTCTTTTTTTGCGGTATCGGGAAGGCGGTTTTCCAGAAGGGTTTCCAGACGGCTGCGCAGGGCAGAAACATCCACGCTGTTGCTGTTTTCCACATCATCCAGCAGGGTCTGTACATGATCCACTCCGGAAAGCAGGGCATCGGCAAGGAGGCTGTCCACCACCATGTCCCCGGAGCGCACCAGGGAAAGCAGGGCTTCCATGGCATGGGTGAGGCTGCCAATGGCCGTAAGCCCCAGAAATCCGGCACTGCCCTTGATGGAATGCACGGCACGGAACAGGCGGTCCACCAGTTCTCTGCCTTCTTCCGAACCTGTCCCTTCCATGGCCCCTTCCATCCCCAGAATATCCGTTTCCACGGCACTGAGATGCTCCCTTGCCTCAATGACAAATTCGTCAAGAATGGCCTTGTCGTTCAGCATGAAGGGTCTCCTTGGGCACCATTGGCCGGTATCAGGGTATAGATGCGGTCGAGCCGGGTCATACGGAAAAGGGTGGTGAGGGAAGAGGGCGCATGAAGAATCTCAAGACTGCCGCCGCCGTTTTCCTTCAGCATACGGGCAAAGCCGATGAGCAGGCTGAGACCGATGGAGTCAATGTCGGAGGTGGTGGACATGTCAAAGGTGAAATGTCTCACTCCCTGATCCAGAACCTTGACGAGGAGGCGGCGCAGCACCTCTGCGGAAGCCGCGGTGATATCCCCTCCGGGCAGGATGCAGGCCCTCTCCCCTTCCATGCGGCAGTCTGCCGTGGTCTGAAGGGGGACAGACACCCAGACCCGGACAGCAGAAGGGTTTCGGGAAAAGCGGATCTCATCGGAGAATGCGTGGATCAGGGCAAAGCCCCGGCTGCGGTCCTGGGAGGGATCTTCGGGCATGGTGAAGGAAAGGCTTTCCGGATCGACACCGCTGCCTTCATCCGTTACTTCAATGAAAAAACGGTTTGCCGTCAGGGTCTCCATGCGGCCCTCCACCTTTTTTCCCCGCTGACGGCCATTACCGTGTTCCACGGCATTGATGAGCAGCTCCCGGAGCACAATGATGATTTCCGAAAAACGGGGACAGCCCGCACGTTCCATGAAGTCCTTGGCCAGGGCCACAAGGCGGTCCACAAGCTGCATGTCCGAAGCCATGGAAAAATGGAGTTCTTTTTCTTTCTCCTGGATGGCAAACATGGCGCATCCTTTCTGAAGCCAGAGGCTTCCCTTGTTTTTTCAGTTACAGGCCGGGCATCTCCAGAACGGCCATGAGCATGTCATCTGCGGGTTTATGACGGCAAAAATCCATGACCCCATCCCAGATGCGGGAAAGAAAGGTCTCGAGATCCCTTTTCCCGTGGGTTCTGGCGAGGGTCATGACCCCTTCTTCTCCGAGAATTTTTTTTTCTCCCGTAGGCCCATGGATGCGTCTGGCCTGGGAAATACCATCCGTAAAGAGAAGAATGCGGTCCCTGGCCTGAAGGCTGTAGGTCTGGGTAAAAAAGGTGGCGTCCGGCCAGAGACCGATGCCGTCTCCGGCTGTGCCAAGGGGCTGAAGACAGCCCTTTTTCTGGAGAAGCAGGGGGGCGGGATGGGCGGCGCTGGTGATCTCAAGACAGTTTGTTCTGAGGTCAATGCGCAGAAAGAGGGCGCTGATCATGCGTTCATTGGCCGAATTCAGAAGCTGGGTGTTGAGGGCTTTGAAGAATGTGGCCCCGTCCCTTTCCGGCCTGTCCTCAAAAAAAGCCTTGAGCATGACCGTGTGGTAGGAAGCACCCATGTCATGGCCCGCCACATCGGCAAGCAGCAGATCACACCCCCCTTCGTGTTCCCGGAAATCGAGAAAATCCCCACCCATTTCCCCAAAGGCATGGGTCAGAAAACGGAGACCTATTTTTCCCTGGGCTTTGGGAACGCGGGTGAGGGAGGCATGGGCCCTGCGGGCTTCCTCCATTTCCTTCTGCCGGGATGCGAGGTTAAGACGCAGACGTTCCACGTCTCTGGCCTGTCCTCCCGTGCCCCTTTCCTGGCTGTTTTTTTTCTGTTGCAACAGATTTTCCATGCATTTTCGAACATCTTCCGGACTGAAGGGTTTGTCCAGATATTCCGTGCACCCCCGACGCATGAGGCTCACAACCATGTCCTTGTCGCCGTATCCCGTGATGGCCGCCGTGGGCAGGCTGAGGCCTTCTTCCCGCATGGCCTCCAGCAGTTCGAGGCCCGTGAGGCCGGGCATCTGCACGTCCGTGAGCAGGATGTCAACGGGAGAGTCTTCATTTTGGGTTCTGCGCAGAAGGGCAAGGGCCTCTTCTCCATCTTCAGCGAGACTGACCCTGTAGCCCGACTTACGAAGAATCAGGGAAAGTCCTAAGCGGGTATGATTTTCATCTTCTGCGATGAGGACATGGACAGGCATGGAAAGTCTCCTTTGCGCCAAAAATGCCTTCCGCCAGTTTAGCAAGTTGTGTGCCGTTTTTTTGGGTCTTCAAGAGCTGGGTAAAATAAGGGGCAGGCCGGGGAATGTCACAAAAGGGTACAGATATTCAGGGGGAAAAGTGTCGCTTTATGCGACAGTGGTGCAGAAGATGACATCTCCGGCAGGGTTTCCGAAAATTCATGGGATGCAACACACACTGTCCGGCCCATCACTGGGGCAGGATGTCCATACACCGCAAGGTATAAGTATTGTTTCGGCCTGTACTCATATGCATTCAAAAAGAAAGACTGAAATATCTGACCCTGTTTTTTATTTCTGTCAGGGTGTGATGTATTGATCCCTTTCTTTTGCTTGCCCTGTCCTTAGGGAGGAAATCAATTTTTCAAAATGTTTTTCCAAGAAAAACCGTGGTTCTAATTCTGAATGGTTTTATTTTTTTAATTCTTTTCTGGATAAAGAAGAATTCTTTTCTTGAATTTTTTTCAGAAGAAAGTATTTTTAACTCATTGTTGTCTTTTTCATCCTGAAAAGCCCTTACACCCCCTATGCAGAAGGAGTACTTCCATGGCCAGAAAAAATGCCGTACATCCCGCATTGCATGATTTGATTAAAGAAGTGATGGAGCAGCATGATATTCCGACCCGCAAGGATTTCGCAAACCTTATGGGTAAAATGGCCCAGCTTGAAAATCTGATGAAGCAGGTTCAGATTGTAACGGACATGGGAGGATCCCGAAAGGGGGCAGGTCGCAGGGGAAAGCGGAGTGGTCTCAGTGCCTCGGATGTGGTGCTGTCCGTCCTGCGTGACCATGGCAGTGACATGGAGTTTAAGGAGATCCGTCAAAAAACCGGTTACGATGACAAGAAACTGAGGAACATTGTTTTCCGCCTGTTCAAAACGGGAAAGATTTTTCGGGAAGGCCGGGGAACCTATCGGATTATCCCCGAAGCTCAGGAAGAAATCGCAGAAAAATAAACTGACCGGGAACGTATTTTTTGTCAGAGCTATCATGATGAAAGGATAACCAGAATTTCATGTCCATACTGAAAGATCACAGCATAGCGCTGCTGTCCGAGGGTCAGTGTCTGGGGGGATATATTGTCCAAAAAACGGCGCTTCTGCCGGAGATCCGTGGCTGTTATTATGCTCTGGAGCATCCTGCGACAGGAGCCCGGCATGTGCACATTGCCTGTTCCGACAGTGAAAATACCTTTGCCGTTGGTTTCAAGACCGTACCTGCGGACGAAACGGGGGTGGCCCACATTCTGGAACATACGGCACTGTGTGGTTCAGCCCGGTATCCTGTGCGGGATCCTTTTTTTTCCATGATCAAGCGCAGCCTCAATACCTTCATGAACGCCTTCACCGCCTCAGACTGGACCATGTATCCCTTTGCCACCGAGAATCCCAAGGATTTCTACAACCTTCTCGGGGTGTACCTGGATGCGGCTTTTTTCCCAAAACTGGATCTTTTGAGTTTTCGTCAGGAAGGACACCGTCTGGAGTTTGACGAGGCAGGGGTGCTCCAGCGCATGGGCGTCGTTTACAATGAAATGAAGGGCGCCATGAGTTCTCCCAGCCAGATCATGGGCCGGGGTCTCTTAAAGGCCCTGTACCCGGATGTCACCTATGGACACAATTCCGGTGGAGATCCCGCCTTTATTCCGGATCTGAGTCACGAGGATCTTCTGGCCTTCCATCGCCATCATTATCATCCCAGCAACGCCTGGTTTTTTACCTATGGGGATCTGCCCCTGGAAGACCATCTGGCTGTCATTGAAAAAGAGGTACTCTCCCGTTTTTCCCGCATTGATCCCAAAACCGATGTGCCCTCTCAGCCCCGCTGGAAAACTCCCAAAGAAATCCGGGAAACCTATCCCGCTGTGGATGGAAGCACTCTTGAAAAGGAGTGTCAGGTGGCCCTGGCCTGGTTGACTCCGGATATTCTGGATACCCGTTCCGTTCTGGGTTTTGTACTTCTGGAGCAGGTGCTTCTGGGCAATGCGGGAGCCCCCTTGCGCAAAGCCCTCATGGATTCAGGGCTGGGCACGGCACTTTGTGATGGCGCGGGCTTTGACGGGGATAACCGGGACACGGCCTTTTCCTGCGGATTGAAGGGCATGGCGGAAAAGGATGCCCCTGCCCTGGAAACGTTGATTCTGACAACCCTTCAGGATCTTGCGGAAAAGGGCATTGACCGGGAACTGGTGGAAGCGGCCATCCATCAGCTGGAGTTCCAGAAAAAGGAAATTTCCAACACACCTTATCCCTATGGTCTGAAGCTCATCCTGGGAATGTCGGGTACCTGGTTTCACGGGGGAGACCCCCTTAAGGTACTTCAGTTTGAAGAAGATCTGGAAGCCATCCGGAAAGGGCTGGATGCCGGGTATTTTGAAAACCTGATCCGGTGCCATCTTCTGGAGAATCCTCACAGGGTTCGTTTTGTTCTCGCACCGGACGCGGAAAAACAGCGGCGGATGGATGCGGAGGAACGTCAGACCCTTGATGCCCTTGCAGCCTCTCTCACGCCGGCAGATATGGAAAGCATCCGTAAGGAAGCGGAGACCCTGAAGGTGTTGCAGGAATCCGAGGAAGATCTTTCCCTGCTGCCCACCCTGGAACGGGAAGATATCTCGCCGGATGTGAAAACCGTAGCACCTTCGGGAGAGCGGAACGGGCTTGTGTATTACGATGCTCCCACATCGGGTATTGTCTATACCACCCTGGCCTTTGGTACGGCGGATCTGGAGCCGGAGCATCTGGCCCTGGTACCGCTTTTTTCCCATGTGCTGACCCGGATGGGAACCCGGGACATGGATTATGTGGCCGTGGCCCGGAAAATGGACGCCACGACAGGGGGCATCGGTGCTGCCAGCCACAGTCGTACCCGTCTGGACAATGGCAGCCTTTCGCCCTTTGTCACCCTGAGCGCTAAGGCCCTGGAACGCAATCTTACCCCCATGCTGGAACTTCTGGGGGATTTCACGGCCCGCTATGATTTTTCCGATACGGAACGTCTGCGCCAGCTTCTCTTTGAATACCGGGCCGCCATGGAGTCCGCTGTGGTGCAGAGCGGACACCGGCTGGCCATCTCCCTTTCCTCCCGGAATTTAAGTCCCGGCTGTGCTCTTTCCGAAGACTGGAATGGGGTACATCAGCTTAAACGCATCAAGACCCTCACGGACAGCATCATGGCCGGAAATACCGGAGTCCTTGAAACCCTTCAGAAGCACTTTGCAACCATGGCGGAAACGCTTTTTACGGGTGAAAACCTGCGGGCGGCTCTTGTTTCCGAACAGGGTATCCGGGAGGAGGCCCTTTCCGGCATGGAAGGTCTGAAGGCCGATCTGGGAAAGGAAGGACAGCCGGGTTTTATCCTGCCTTCTCTCTTTGGACAGGAGGCCGGGGCTGTCCGCGAAGCCTGGACAACGTCCACTGCGGTGAATTTTGTAGCCCTCTCTCTGGGAGCCCCCCGCCTGGATCACCCGGATGCAGCGGTGCTTTCCGTGGTGGCCAAGCTTCTGCGTTCTGCTTACCTGCATCGGGAAATTCGGGAAAAAGGGGGAGCCTATGGTGGTTTTGCCCTTTACAATGCCGAGGAAGGGGTTTTTTCCATGGCCTCCTATCGCGATCCCCACATCCGGAGAACCCTTGATGTCTTTGCCGGAGCTTCGGATTTTCTGCTTTCGGGGAAATTTGATGAAACGGATATCAAGGAGGCGCTCTTGCAGGTCTGTTCTGAAATGGACAAGCCGGATACCCCCTCTGCTGCGGCCCGTAAAGCCTTTATACGGGATCTGGTGGGACTTTCTGATGGAGAACGGAAGCGTTTCAAGGAAAGACTGCTTCAGGTGGACAAGAAGGGGGTCTGCGAGGTGGCAGGACGTGTTCTTTCACAAACGGATCAGCGGGGAGTTGCGGTGATCACAGGAGCGGATATCCTGGCAAAGGCGGATGTGGCCCCCCCCTTGAAATCCCATGTCATATGAATAAGATTCCTGAATAAAATTCCGGGAGAAGAGCGTTGGATGCTGCTCTTCTCCCGTTTTTGTTTTTTTATTTCAGTGTATCAAGGGCCTTGAGAACGGCCTCAAAATCCGGATCCTGACCGATTTCCGGAACCAGTTCCGTGTAGACAACCTTGCCTTCCCTGTCGATGAGTACCACCGCACGGGCCAGCAAGCCCCTCAGGGGGCCGTCTGTGAGGGTGACACCATAGGCTGTTCCGAATTCCGGGGTGCGGAAGGTGGAAGCGGAATGCACGTTCGTCAGGCCTTCACTGCCGCAGAAGCGGCTGTGGGCAAAGGGCAGGTCTGCGGAGATGCAGAGCACGGCGGCATCGGGCCGTTTTCCGGCCTCTTCATTGAAACGACGTACCGATGCGGCGCATACGCCGGTGTCAATGCTGGGGAAGATATTGAGCACCAGGTTTTTTCCGGTAAAATCCCCAAGGCCGGTTTCTCCGAGATCGGTGGATGTCAGGGTGAACTCCGGTGCTTGGGTACCTGGGACGGGAAGGATGCCTGCGGTCTGAACGGGGGTACCCTTAAGGGTAACAGTGGCCATGAAACACACTCCTTGTCTTGGGATAAAAGATACATACTGTCTCTTTTTTGAAACATTAAGACGGGGAAGGATTTCGTCAAGCCCCTTTTTTCCTTTTCATTCCGAAACTGTGGCAGTCAGGCTTCAGAAAAACCTCCCTTACCTGCCTGTTGCAGACATCAGAGAAGGCCAAGATCCATGGCTTTCAATACCTGCTTGGCTTCCTTGAAGTCTTTTTTGAACAAAATTGCCTTCTCAAAAAAATGCCTGGCCTTTTCCACCTCTTTGGTGTCCAGACAGATCCGTCCCATATTGTAATAGATATTGGGCTCATCCGGATGGATTTTCAGGGCCTTGGCGTAATGCTGCATGGCTTTCTCATGATCCCCCCTTTTCCGGTAGATAATACCCAGAGAATTGAAGACATTCAGGGATTCATAGCCAATGGCAAGCATTTCCTGCAAGATGTCTTCAGCATGACCATCATGATCCCTTTCCAGATAAATCTGGGCTGCATGGTGCATATGGGAATCCGCAAGGTCATCCCGTCCCATGGCTCTGTATGCCCGCCCCATGGCTTCGTAAGCTTTGGCAAAAAGACGATCCAGTTCTGTGGCTTTTTTAAAAGCATCAATGGCTTCAGGGTAACGCTTTTGAATACTGCGGATATAGCCGATATTGTAATGATATTCAGGCCCTTCCCTGTCGTCGAGAATGGATTTCAGCTTTTTGATACCTTCTTTGTAGTGGCCCTCCTGAATCAGGGAGACGCCCTGGTTGATCTGGGCTTCCGCTTTCTGAATATGAAGATCTTTTTTCGGAGCTATGCCCTTTTTCAGTTTTTCCTGAAGCACAGGAAGCGTAAAAGGCAGAACGATCAGTCCCGTTACCCCGCTGTAGCCAGCCTTCATCACCTTGAGGGAGGTGAATTCAGGATCCATGAGAAAAAAAGGGGTATGATGGAACCTGCTGTTTTTTCGAATCGTACGAAGAAAATCGAGACCGTTGATCTGTTCTGTGGAGAAAGCGGAAAAAAAGCAGGCAATATTTTTTTTCAGGCTTTCCTGAACGGCCTCTTCAAAAACCTGGGTGGCTAGCGTATGATGAAAACCCAATGTATGGACTGCCTTGGTCAATTCAGACAGAATCTGGGGATTTTCATGGAGCAGCAGAACATACTTCTGGTCGGTCGCGGCGATATTAGAAGACGGGGAAGACAGTTCAGGTGGACTCAAAGGGACTCCTTATGGATTTTGTAGTGGGCACCCGTTTATCCTGATTTTCTATCCTAAAACCCATAAAGAGGCAAAAAAAACTTTTCTGTCAGGCCTTAAAGGATCTGACAGAAAGTGCATACGCTATGGTGGAGGAAGACAGAATGAATACGGAGCAACCGAAGGGCCTGGGGATTGAGCTGGATCCCCTGGATCTTCCAGACCTGGAAGATATGGAAAGTGTCCCCGGTGCTCAGGAGGAGAGACCGGGAGACCGGGTGGATGATCTGCTTTCCGGTATACTGGAAAACCTTGACAAAGAAATGAAAGCCGGAAAATTTCTCCATACCTTTACGGCGCAGATTGCGGAAATCAATCGGATTATCAAAACAGATTATGCGTCCAGCCGGGATATCGCCCAGGTGATCCTCAAGGATGTTTCCGTGGCATCAAAGGTTCTTTCCCTTGTTAATTCAGCATTTTATGCTCACTTTGGAAAGGATGGCGTTGCCAGCATTTCAGAAGCCATGGTGATTCTGGGCACTGAAGCCGTGCAGCAGACGGCGGCAACGGTACTGCTGTTTGAATTTATGCGGGACATTGCCAAAAGTGATCTGTTACAGGATAAATCCCTCAGCAGTCTGATGCGGGGGATCATGGGAAGGCAGATTGCAGAAAGTCTTCATGGAGAAGAAAAGGATGCCTTTCAGCTGATTGCCATGCTTCATGATATTGGTGAACAGGTTTTAATTTTCTGTAAGCCGGAAGTCTATCAGAGGATAGCCACCTATGCACAGGCCGAAAAACTGGATCAGGATCTCGTGGCGAAAAAAATGCTGGGGGTTTCTTTCAGTGAAGTCGGCAGGGGGATTGCCATGGGATGGGGATTTCCGGAGGCTATCGTGGAAGGCCTGTATCCCTTTCAGGGTTTTGACGGAAAGGAGAGAAAACTTTCCCTGAAACATCTCAAACGCCTTGTGGCTTCCTTTACCTATGAGATGTGCAACATGGAACGGCCCATGGATGCCGTTTTCAGAAAGAACCGGATTGAGGAAATTCTTCAAAAATACAGCCGTTTTCTTTCCATCAGTCCGGAAGAGGCAGAAACTCTGCTGGATCATGCCCTTACCCAGATGGAACGCCATGCCAGAATATTGAAAATCCAACTGAAAGACACCCGGTTTGACCGTACTTCGGGTCGCAGTGCCGGGGTTCGTTCTCTGCAACAGCCTTCGCTGATATGTTCCTCCCGCTCTGAAGACAAGACTCAGGGACTGGAGGTGCAGAGTTCCTGGCTTGAAGAGCGTATTCGTGCCATTGAAAAGATCCTGATGTCCGATTTTCGTCTCAGTGATGTGCTTCTTGAAATTATTACGGCGATTTATAAAGGTTTCTTTTTTTCAAGAATTGCTATCTGTATCTTAAACAAGGCAGACAATCTCATGATCCCACGGTTTGTCCTTGGGGATGATATCCAGAATTTTAAAAAAGAATTTCAGTTTCCTGTGGATGACTATGGGGGGGATATCTTTAATAAGGCCATGAATACGGGACTGGATATTGTGATAGAGGATGTGGAAAACCGGGATTGGAACAGCAGGGTTCCGGAATGGTATCAGAGAGGAAATTTTTCGGAGGCCTTTGCCCTTTATCCCATTCTTGTACAGAAAAAAAAGATTGGTCTGATCTACGTGGACTGGAGCCAGGAGTGTACCCCGCTCTTTTCCAATGATGTCAAAGTCCTGATGCAGAAACTGAAAACCCTTACCCTTCTGGCCATAAAGCGAAGCCGGATGTAAGGAAGTGCTATCAGGACAGCAGCAGGGGTCTTAAAACCGGGGCCTATCAGCCTCATTTTGTGAAGGCAGGTGACAAGGGAAAGCGCAGTATGAAGGTACTGCCTCCGCCCGGTCTGCTCTGAGCGGACAGTATCCCATTGTTTTTTTCAACGAATTCAAGACATATTGCCATCCCCAGACCCGTCCCCCTTTCTCCGCATGTTCCAGGATGTGTTGCGGTGCAGGAACCGGAAAGCAGGTTCTCAAGAAGGTCTTCCCTCATTCCCGTCCCCGTATCCGCAATGCGGATTTCTGCCTGGTTTCCCTTTTTTTTTGCGGAAAATGTCACGGTACCACCGGGTTCCGTAAACTTGATGGCATTGGAAAGCAGATTTCGCAATATGGAAGCCATCATATTCGCATCCGCAGCAATATGGAGACTTTTGGGTATCCTGCCGCGTATGCGGATGTCTTTTTTTTCAGCACTTTCTTTGAAAAGGGAGAGGGTGGCATGAATCAGGGGGGAAAGGTTGATGCGCTCAACCTGACAGTCCTGAAAGCCTCCCCCAGAACGTGCCCATTCCAGCAGTTTTTCCAGCATTTCATATACTTTCACGGTGGAGGCATGGGCATGGCCAATGAAGGCTTTGCGTTCCTTTTCCGTGTAGTCTTCATAACCTTCCTTTAAAAGCCCCATAAAACCGAGCATACTGCCAAAGGGGGTTTTCAGGTCATGGGCCACCACCGAAAGAATTTTTTCCTTTTCCCGGTTAATGCGGAGCAATTGATTTTTCTGATCCTGCAACATCATGTGGAGGCGGATTCTGGCAAGAATTTCTTCCTGCTGGAAGGGTTTGCAAATGTAATCCACAGCACCTGCCTGAAAACCTGCTACCTTATCCGCCGTATCCGAAAGCGCTGTAATGAAGATAATGGGGATATTCCGTGTTTCCGCATCGGATTTGAGGATATGGCAGGTATTGTACCCGTCCATCTCCGGCATGACGATATCCAGAAGAATCAGATCCGGTTTTGTCCTTTTCGCCATTTTAAAAGCCGTCTCACCATCCTGGGCCACCAGCGTCCGGTAGCCGTCCTGATCCAGACAGTGGAAAAGAATGCCAAGATTGGCGGGATTATCGTCCACGACAAGTATGGTTTTCATAGGGCGTTCTGCTCTTTTTGTTTTTTGGGGATCGCTTCAAGCCACAGACTGAGTTCCCGGATCTGAAAAGCTGTGGCAAGGTTTTTGACATGACGCGTAAAGTCCGGATACATCATGGCCTGCTCACTGTCACACCAGTTCTCTATGGCGGAAATATCTCCCCGGCTCACAGCGTCTTCGAGTTTTTCCATGGCGGCTGAATCCGGTATGGATACAAGGGAGGACTCCGTGGGGAAAGACCGGGACGGACGTTCTGAAATCCATACCATGGGAAGGGTTTTGCATAAAAGCTCAAAGAGTTTTGGAATATGAACGGGTTTTGAAATAAAGGAGACACAGCCCGCTTTCATACATTTTTCGATGACATTCGGGGTTGCACTGGCGGAAACGGCAATGACAGGTGGGGGGATCATTGAAAAAACAAGTTGTATTTTTTCAATTGTTTCAAAGCCATCCATGCCTGGCATCACAAGATCCATAAGAACAATATCCGGTTTTTTCTCCATGCAGAGACGAAGCGCTTCCTCACCATCCCCGGCCTCATCCACATCAAATCCAAGGGGAGAAAGGATATCCGTAAGAAAGCCCCTGTTCTCCTTCACATCATCCACAAGCAGGATACGCAGGGGAGATTTTTCCTCATCCGTCCGTTTGTAGGAGATGATATGATCGCAGCAGGTTTCCATGGAGGATTCAGATCCTTCACCACTCTGGGGCAGAGGAATGGCGAACCAGAAACGGCTGCCTGATCCCATACGGCTTTCCACCTGAATGCATCCGCCCATCATACGGACAAGATACTGGCTGATGGAAAGACCCAAGCCCGTTCCTTCAGGCTTTTTACGGATGCTGTCCGCCTGGGAGAAGGGCTTGAAGATAAGGGGCAGATCCTTTTCCGGTATTCCCATGCCCGTATCGGAAACTTCAAAAAGTACACGGTCACCGGCCATTTGAACATCCATCTGAATACTTCCGCGCTCCGTGAACTTGATGGCATTTCCCAGAAGATTCAGAAGAACCTGACGCAGTCTGTGCTCATCCCCCAATACGGTCACGGGAAGATTTTCGGCCATGGAGATCTCCAGGGAAAGCCCCTTGTCTTTTGCACGGGTTCTGGCCATCCCCGCCGTACTCTGGACAAAGGAGGAAATCCTGAAGGGCTGCAATACCAGATCCATTTTACCGGCTTCAATCTTGGAAAGATCCAGGATGTCATTGATCATGCGGAGCAGATGTTCTCCGCACTGACGGATGATGTGAATCCGTTCCTGGTCTTTTGGATTTAAATAGTCTCCATTTCTGTGCAGAAGCTGGGCATAGCCCAGAATACCATTCAAGGGTGTACGGAGTTCATGGCTCATGCTTGCCAGAAAGGTACTTTTGGCAAAGCTCGCATCATCTGCTCGTTTTTTGGCTTCCCGCAGTTCCATATTCAGCCGGGTCAGGCGGGTGTTGGCCTGGGTAAGGGCCACCGTGCGTTCCACGACCTGACCTTCAAGGGTTTCACTGCGTTTTAAGAGCAGGTGATCCCTTTTTTTGGCTTCCCGCAAGGCCATGTTCAGATGTGCCAGTTTGGTGTTGGCTGCCATAAGGGCCATGGTACGCCTCACCACCTCATCCTGAAGCCTGGATCTGTGGTGGGCCAGGGCATTTTTCTTGCCCTCGATTTCCTGAAGGAGATGGTTGAATTCTGAGATCAGAAGGTTCAGCTCATCGCTAACATCAAGGGTGGGGGGAATGGTCGCTTCCTGCTGGCGGATGGTTTTTTTTACGGTATGCACCAGCTTGAAAATTGGCATCAGAAGGATACGGCGAAAATACAGCGAAAGAAAAAAGGCAGAGACACTGCTGCCAAGAAAAAGAAGCAGGGCAAACAGTGCATGCAGGGCCAGCCTGTTTCGGTATGAAGAAAAATCCATCTGAAGGGACAGTATCCCCTGAATTTTTCCCTGATCCCTGATTTCCAGAATAGGGTGCAATTCTCCGGAACGGATCGTGGCTTTCTGCTCCGGGGGATTCCGATGCAGAAAGGTTTCCCAGGGGAAAACGTTGGCCGGATTCCGATTCCAGGAGACAAAGGGGCTGCCATCGGGCAGATGAAGGGCCATGGCGGAAACGGAAGGCTGAAGATCCGAAGGGAAGACAAAGGTTCCGGGATCCCCCTTATAGAGGGCAAGAAGGCAGCGGCTTTCCAGAAGTGCAATGCTGAGGGTAAGGTTCCTGTTGAAGTCCTGATGGAGAAGGAAGGCACTTTTCATAAAAAAAAGAAAAATGGAAACACCGGCAATCAGTGTACCCGTGAGTCCTATGGCTGCCGTTGTTTTCGTCCGTAAAGGGAGTCGTGAAAAAAAAGAATGAATGTGAAAAAATGGCATGACAGTGCCCTGATCTTATGAGGGAAAATGATTCTCCCTTGTTTTTAAGGATTTTATTGAAAACAGGGTGTATAACAGCATTTCTGGAAAGAAGACATACAAAAAAACCTTGCAAAGCATTCTCATGGGATGACCCTATTCGGTATGGAGACAGGTGACAATGAAAAAAAGAGTCCTGGAACCACAACATGACGGCCCCTGTTTTTCTGACAAGAAGAAACCGTGCAGCCCATACCGGAAACGGCAAGGCTTCTGGCGATGGATCCTGACGGCTCTTTGCTTTATGGGGACTGGGGTTTTCATTTCTCTTCCGGGCTTTGACCTTGCCCTCGCTCAGCCCGTAGCCTGGGGAGGAAAATGGCGTACCCTCGTAAGCCCCCATTTTGAGCTTCATTTTCAGGAAGAGTTGCGGGATCTGGCCCAGCGCTGTCTCGTCATCGCAGAGGATGTGCACAGGGAGCTTCTTCCCCATTTCCGGTCTCAGCCCGCAGCACCTGTGCACATGGTACTGAGCGATGAGGTGGATTTTGCCAATGGCTGGGCAACGGTGCTGCCCTTTGCCCAGATCCGTCTTTTTGTGTCCCGGCCCGAGGATGCCGCCACTCTGGAACGCTATGATGAGTGGATGCGTATCCTGATCCGCCATGAGTATGTTCATATTCTTCATATGGAAATGGGAAAGGGCTTTGTATCCGTTGGCCGCAACATCTTTGGCCGCCTTCCCCTGTTTTTTCCCCATGCCCTTACCCCGACCTTTCTTCTGGAAGGGCTGGCCGTTTATTTTGAGGGGTATGGTGAAGAGGGGGCGGGCCGTCTGCATGGCAGCCATTATGAAGCGCAGATGCGGCAGGAAATTGTGGAAAACCGCTGGAAGAGCCTTTCCCAGGTGGTGGCGGATCTGCGGGAATGGCCTCTGGGCAAGGCCTATCTTTACGGTGCATTTTTTGTAGACTATCTGGCAAGGGAATACGGAGAAGATGCCATTTTTGAGTTTCTCTACCGCCAGAGCGGGGAGCTGATCCCCTTTTTTACGCTCAATGCCCAGGCCCGGCGGGTATTCGGGAAAAACTTTCCCGGCCTGTGGGAGGATTTCAGGCAGGATATGGTTTCAAGGTTTTCGGAAGAAGCTCCGGAAACCGTTCTGGCAGGGGAGATGCGGCCTTCCGGAAATTTTTTTATGCAGGTGGCAGCTTCCCGGGGGGATGCCTTTTACCTTGTGGAAGACTCCGGGGAAGACCGGCGTCGTCTTTTCCGCTATGGGGGAGGCACCCGAAAGGCTGAAATTTTCACGCGCTCCCTGGCGGATCTCAGCATCCGGGAAGATGGCTGCATGGCTGCCACCCGCATAACAGGCCGGGCAGATGGCCGTTTTTTCCATGATGTCTTTTTCCATGAAGCTTCCGGTGGATGGCGGCGGCTGACCTACGGTATGCGGTTTAAAAGGGTACGCTGGCTTCCTGGGGAAGAGGCCCTGCTGGTGAGTCGGCAGGAAGGGGGGATCAGCGAACTGCACATTCTGGATTTAAAGGGGCAGAGTCGGCTTGTATGGCAGGGAAAGGAGGGAGAGGTGCTGGCCGCCTTTGATGTGGCAGGGGAAAAGGGGCCGGTGGTCGCAGCTCTGAAGCGGCCGGGTCTGGGCTGGAACCTTGAACTGCTGGATCTTGCTGCCCAAAGCTGGCAGCCCCTGACCCGAACCCCTGAAGTTGAGAACGAGCCCCAGTTTCTGCCCGATGGCCGCATCCTCTTCAGTGCGGATTATGGGGGAACCTACAACATTCATGTACTGGATCCGGAAACGGGCTGGGTGGAACAGTGGACGGATGTTTCCGGAGGGGCCTTTCGTCCCAGGTGGGCGGGCAGGGAGGGGCTTTTCTATCAGGCCTATACGGCAGAAGGGTATCGGCTTTTCCAGGTTCAGCATCCTCAGCCCCTGCGGGCTTTTTCCGTTGAAGACAAGCCCCTGTCCAGACAGTCTTCCCCGATACTTTCCGGCTCTTTTCCCTTGATCAGGGAAAAAAATTACAGTCCCTGGCCCAGCCTCAAGCCCCGGTACTGGTTTCCGGTGTGGCAGTTTGACGGCGATTCCGGGCAGATCGGGATACAGACCGGCGGCAACGATGCTCTGGGCCGTCATGTCTATCTGTTTTCAGGAACCTTTGATGTGAAAAATGATCTCACCAACGGACAGCTGGTCTATGGATATGACAACCGCTGGTCCCTGATGCTGGAACGCAGTCACCGTTTTTCTGAACGGTCTCTGGGAGAGGGGACTCTGAAGTACACCCTTCGCAAGGATGAAGTCACTCTCCAGCGCAGTCACCTGCTGAGTTTTTTTGAAGACCGGATGAGCCTGCATGCAGGCCTTGTCCATGAACGGGAAAGTCTTCTTGATTTTCCCTTTCCAGTGCGCAGAAAGGATACGGAAACTTCCCTTGCGGGGCTGGGACTCACCTTTGAGGATGAGGAAATGTACCTCAATGTTCCGGGGATCGGCTGGGGCCTGTACGCTGATCTTGCGGTGGAATCCAACGATCTCTTGCCCGGAGATTACAGGGGCCTTGTGGTGCAGTCCCGGATCAGGAAAATCTGGGATCTTCCGGGTCGCTCCACCCTGGGTATCCGTCTTGCCGGAGGCCATGGGGATGAGGAGGCAAGGCCTTTTTATATTGGTGGGGTGCAGGCTCTGGGAGACAGGGATCTTTTTGGCAGGGAGGAAGCGGAGTTGCGCGGTTATCCCAGATCCGTACAGCGGGGAGACCGTTATTTTACCCAGCGCATTTTCTTTAATCCCTGGCTTTACCGGGTGGAACGGAATCTCTCTCTGATGCCTCTTGGTATGGGCGATCTTTCCGCAAGCCTGTTTCTGGACTCCGGAAGTGCCTGGCGGCAAGGGGAAAGCATGCATCAGCTGACGGGTCTGGGGCTGGAGTTTCGCATGGATCTTCTTCTTGCCTACCACCTCCGGGTTCCCCTGATCCTGGGATATGCCAGGGGACTGGATGCGGATCTTGGGGAAGATCAGTTTTATACGGCGCTGGGGTTTGTGTTTTAAGCTTTTCAGAAGTTCACTGTGCCGGAGCCAGGGTCATCTTCCAGGGCCTCAATGCGTTCCTTCAGGGGGGGGTGGGTATAGTGGAAAAAAACATACAGGGGGTGGGGAGCAATATTGGCCAGATTGTCCTTTGCCATGCGCAGCAGGGCTTTTTGCAGGCCTTTTCCGGAACCGGTGCTTTTTCTCGCAAAGGCATCGGCACTGTATTCGGCTCTGCGGGAAAGGGTACTGGACAGGGGAGAAAGAATCAGGGCTGCGGGTGTCCAGAAGAGGATCAGGAGAAAAAGTCCTGCATGGGCACTGGCCTGTTCAAAGGAAAAGACCTGATACAGAAAGGGCCAGGCGAGAAGTTTTCCCGCAAGGGCCAGAAAAAGAAAGGCGATACAGCCGAAGAAAAAAACCTGACGCGGGAGATGACGGAACTTCCAGTGTCCGATCTCATGGGCAAGGATGGCGAGAATTTCTTCTTCCGGATGTTTTTCCAGAAGGGAATCGTACAGTACCACCCTGCGACTGCGCCCCAGCCCTGTCATGTAGGCATTGGTGTGGGCCGTTCTCCGGGAAGCGTCCATGACCAGCACATCCCGTACATCAAGTCCCGTTTCTTTGCATAGCTGAAAAATCCTTTCCCTCAGGGAACCTTCGGGGAGAGGGGTGAAGGTATTGAAGAGGGGAGCAATACAGAGAGGATAGACAAAGATCATGAGAACCTGAAATCCCATGATAAGGGCAAAGGCAAGAATCCACCAGGAGGATCCGGCAAAGAGAAAACTGGCCAGAACGGCGGCAAGAAGGGGGGTTCCCAGAACCAGGGAAAGAAGAAATCCTTTGATCTGATCCTGTCCCCATATTCTGGGCGTTTTGGTGCTGAAACCGTGTCGTTTTTCCACGATAAAGGCATGGGCCCAGTCAAAGGGAAGACTGGCAAGGAGGGAGACCAGACCCAGAATCCCCATAAAAAGAAGCCCGGCAAGGAGGGGAGGAAGGGGGTGTACCAGGCGATCCAGGGCCTGTATCCATCCGGACAGCAGGGCTGTTATCAGAAGAAGATCCGCCGTGATGCGGTGCAGGGTGCTGAAGCGGTTGCGATCCGAGGCATAGCGCCGCATTTTTTCCACACCTTGCTGATCCAGGGTTCCCTGGAACACCTCAGGGATGCGTTTTCCCATACGGGCCTGATGGCGGTCGTTGGACCAGACAAGAAAATGCTCAAAAACTGACGCCGCAAGGTAGGGCAGCAGAAATAACAGGATGAGAGGCTCTGAAACCATGAACACTCCTGAGAAAAATTTTTCTGAAGTTTTGTTTTCAGTATGGCAAGGCTCCTGCCATGATACAGGCATGTACCTTGCCTGCAAGGAAAAACCATGCTAATTTCATTGCGCTGTTTTGTCCATATGGAAATCCTGCCCGTATGATAGCGCATCCTTAAAAAAACCTATCAGGAAAACACCTCACCTGCTGGAGAGTCCCGTGAAGCAATATCTGGTAGATGGCCTGGGTATCCAGGACACCCATCGTCTGAAGAAGGTTCTGGATGTCCGTCTGGGAACGCGCGTACTGGAAGCGATTTACTGGGTTCCGGTACCCGAGGCCGTGCTGACCCCCATCCAGAAAGCCCATGCGGAATGTGCCCCCCATGTGGTGGCCCTTCTTCTTGAGGAAGGACGCATTTCCTGTGAATTTCTCATCAGAACCATGAAAGTCATTCGTTGCGATTGCATGGCCTATGCCACAGCGGAGCAGCGAATCTGGATCATGGACATGGTGGATGATCTCCTTGGAGAAGCTTCTGTGATTGCCTGAGCGTATTCTTGCTGGAATGGGAAAGAAAATTTCGTAAAAATACGGAATTCTGACGGGCTTATTCCTTTATTTTTCTTTTTGGAGAACCATCTGTATGCTGAAGATTATTCCCCTTGGCGGGCTTGGAGAAATTGGACTGAACATGATGGTCTTTGAACATGGGGAGGATCTGTTCATACTGGATGCAGGCCTCATGTTTCCGGAAGATTACATGCTGGGTGTGGATATTGTGATCCCGGACATGGAGTATATCCGGGGGAATATGCATAAGGTGAGAGCCGTTGTCATCACCCATTCCCATGAAGATCACATCGGTGCCCTGCCCTATCTCCTTAAGGATCTGCGTGTTCCGGTTTACGGAACCGCTTTTACCATTGGCATGATCCGCCACAAACTCGAAGATTTTGACTATCCCATAGACCCGGATCTCCGGGTAATCTGTCCTGGCAATGTGCTGGATATCGGTGTTTTTTCCATAAAGTTTATCCGTGTCAGCCACAGTACCGTGGACGGGGTGGGGCTGGCCATCCGGACGCCCCAGGGCCTTGTGGTACATACGGGAGATTTTCGTATCAACCACAATTCTGTGGATGGCATGGTCACGGATGTAAATGCCTTTGCCCTCTGCGGAGAAGAAGGGGTTCTTGCTCTCCTCTCGGACTCGACCAACGTGGAAAAGGAAGGCTATACCATTTCCGATGAGACCGTAGGCCGTACCCTGGAACAACTGATCCTGGATGCACCGGGACGGGTGATCGTGGCCCTTTTTGCCTCTAACGTGGCCCGTATCCAGCAGATCATTGAAATTGCCAGAAAAGACAATTTCCGTGTCATTTTCAATGGTCGCAGTATGGAGTTGAGTGTCCGGGTAGCGCGGGAACTGGGATACCTGTCCATTCCTGAAGGTATGGAGATGGATCTTGCCCATCTTTCCCAGAGAACAGATGAAAAGGTCATCATGATCACCACGGGCAGTCAGGGAGAGCCCATGAGTGCCCTGTCCCGGATGGCCGAGGGCAACCATAAACAGATCCGCATCCGGGAGGGAGATACGGTCATCCTTTCCTCCAAATCCATTCCGGGCAATGAAAAGGCCATCACGGCGATCATCAACAGCCTGTACCGCAGAGGGGCCAATGTCATCTACAACAAGATGGCAGATGTCCATGTGTCCGGCCATGCCTTTCGCGAAGAGCTGAAGCTGATGATGAACCTCACCCGTCCCCGCTACTTTATTCCTGTGCATGGGGAATACAGACATCTGGTGCATCATGCCCGTCTGGCCGTTGAAACGGGGATTCCCAGAGAGAGGGTGCTGCTTGCTGAAAACGGACAGACCATTCTCTTTGATGATAAGGGCGGACGCATGGGCAGCACTGTCCATACGGGCAGAATTCTCATTGATGGCAAGGGCGTCGGAGATGTGGGACGCAGCGTTCTCCGGGAGCGCAGGATTCTTTCCGAAGACGGTATTGCCGTTGTCACCATGGTGATTGACCAGGAAACCGGGGTGGTGCTTTATGGCCCTGAGCTGATTTCAAGAGGCTTTGTGTTCTGGACGGAAACGGGTCATGTGCTGGATGACGCCCAATGTGTCATTCTGGAAATTGTGGAGGATGTGGGGCCGGATGTTGCCAACCGGGTGGAGATCATTAAAGCCAGACTGCAAAAAGCCCTGCGCCAGTATTTTTATTTTGCCATCCGCAGAAGACCTATTATCCTTGCCCAGATTTTTGAGGTCTGATTTCAAAGGTCAAGCGGAGTTTCCCCATGCGACGGGACTTTATCATACTGGTTCTTATCTTTGCGGCCCTTTTTGTTTTTGGAAGCCTTGCCAGTTTTCATCCTGAAGATCCTTCCATCCTGCATGCTTCAGGAGATCCCCAGGTACACAATTTTTTCGGCCTTGCAGGTGCCTGGGTGGGAGGTTTTCTGATGGGATGTTTTGGCGTTGGGGCTTTCTGGCTGCCTCTGCTTATGGGAGAAAGTATCCGGAGGCTTGTCAAGAATCAGCTTCATCCCTTTTCACCTTTTTTTCGGGCTCTTGGCGGCCTCATGCTCATTCTGTCCACCGGTGCCCTGGGAAGCGGACTTTTATCCATGGAAGGCCGTTTTGGTGAAAAGAGCCTGGTGGCGGGGTTGTTCCGGGATTTTCTCAATTATTACGCCAAGGCTGAAGGGGCTGTTCTGGTACTTTGTTTTTTACAGCTCTCAGGCCTTATGCTGGCAACGGGTATCCGGCCGGGAGTTCTTGTCAGGGGCTGCGCCAGGGCCGGGCTGCTTTTATGGGTCTGTTTGAAGGCCATTCCTGGTTTTTTTATTCGGCTGGGAAAAAAAAATGGCCGCTTCAGAAGTCGTCTGCGACCTGCACCCGCCCCCCCGAAAAAAGAAATTCCTGTTATAGACAAAGTATCTTCCCGGAATGCCCAGGACAGTCTCCCGCCTGCCAGCCTGCCTGCCACGCCATCCGGCCCTGTCATTGCATCCCGTCTCCCCGTGAAACTGAAAAGCAGACCCTGTCCGGTTCAGGAAGAACTTCCCCTGCATCCTGCCGGAAAGTTTTCGCTGCCCTCTCTGGATCTTCTGGACAAAATCCCTGAAAACATCAGCCCTGTGGATGAAAACTTTCTCAAGACCCAGTCGGATATCCTTGAAAAAAAACTCTCGGATTTTGGTGTTCAGGGCCGAGTCGTAACGGTAACCCCCGGCCCTGTCATCACCACCTTTGAATACCAGCCTGCTCCGGGTATCAAGATCAGCAAGGTGACCAACCTTGCCGATGATCTGGCCCTTGCCCTGAGGGCCTTAAGTATACGCATTGTGGCTCCCATTCCCGGAAAGGCAGCCATCGGCATTGAGGTTCCCAATGTGGTACGGGAAATGGTTCATTTTCGGGAAATTGTGGTTTCAGAATCTTTCAGAAAAAATCCTTCTCCCCTCACAGTCTGTCTTGGAAAGGATATTGTGGGCCTTCCCGTGGCTGTGGAAATGGACCGTATGCCCCATCTGCTCATTGCAGGTGCAACGGGAGCGGGAAAGAGTGTCGGTCTCAATGTCATGATCACAAGTCTCCTCTTCAAGGCAAGTCCGGAAGAGGTGAAGCTCATCATGATTGATCCCAAGCGCATTGAGCTGTCGGTTTACGACGGCATCCCCCACCTCATCACCCCCGTTGTCACGGACATGAAAAAAGCCACTTCCGCTCTTTTCTGGGCTGTCAAGGAAATGGAAAGGCGCTATGAACTGCTGGCATCCTTCAGATGCCGCAACATTGGCCAGTACAATGAAAAGGTGAGACCTGCGCCGCAGGCAGCGGACACCGATACGGTACCCGAAGGGGAGACTGCACCGGAAGAAAAACTGCCTTATATTGTTATTATCATTGATGAACTTGCAGATCTCATGATGGTGGCTTCCAAAGATGTGGAAGTGGCCCTGGCCCGTCTGGCCCAGATGGCCAGGGCTTCGGGAATTCACATTGTCCTCGCGACCCAGAGACCTTCTGTGGATGTGCTCACCGGTGTTATCAAGGCCAATTTTCCCACCCGCATGGCGTTTCAGGTTTCTTCCCGCATCGACTCCAGAACCGTACTGGATACGGGAGGGGCGGAGGCCCTGCTCGGCAACGGGGACATGCTTTTTGTCCCGCCCGGAACCGCCCGTTTGCAGCGGATACATGGGGCGTATATCGGAGAAGAGGAGCTGATGCGGATTCTCAGTTTTCTGAAGGCCCAGGGGACGCCCGAATACATTGCTGAAGTAACGGAAATTTCTGCTGGCGGAGAGAATACCGGAGAAGAAGGGGAGGGGGATGCCATGGATCCCCGCTATGATGAAGCCCTCGCTTTGGTGGCACGCACCCGTCAGGCATCCATTTCCATGGTGCAGCGTCACTTACGTATCGGCTACAACCGGGCAGCACGCATTATTGAATCCATGGAACAGGAAGGGGTGATCGGGCCTGCGGATGGTGCGCGTCCCAGAGAGGTTCTTGTTCCCAATCTGGAAGCCATGTAATGGGAACGTTTGCAGATATACCGGAGGATTTCCTTGCGAATCCGTCCAACAAACCGAGATTAAAGTGAAGGGATGTCTTTGTGTACAACATTGATCTGATTGAAAAAACAAAGGGCTTTATGGATCCTGAAGAGGGAGAACGTCTGTTTCGGCTGGCCCTGAAAGCCAGTCAGCAGGGGCCCTGCCTTGAAATCGGCAGCTACTGCGGCAAATCCGCCCTGTACATGGGGCCTGCCTGCCGTAGCAACGACAGTATCCTCTATTCCATTGACCATCACAGGGGAAACGAGGAACAGCAGCCTGGTGAGTTTTATCATGATACGGATCTTGTGGATCCCAGAACCGGGCGCATGGATACCCTCTTTTTTTTCCGGAACACCCTGGCGGCAGGGGATCTGGAGCATACGGTGGTGCCCCTTGTTGGTGCATCCGCCCACATTGCCCGTTTCTGGTCAACCCCTCTGGCTTTGGTCTTCATTGATGGCGGACATACCTTCAAAGCTGCTTTTACGGATTACATCAGCTGGGTTTCCCATATTCAGCCCGATGGTTTTCTGGTGGTTCATGATATTTTTGAGCATCCCGAAGAGGGGGGGCAGGCCCCATGGTATGTGTATGAAACGGCAAAAAAATCCGGACTTTTTGAAGAACTCGAACGTACAAAAACTCTGGGTGTACTGCGCCGTTACCGACCCGGTGACCTGCCTGCGGATCTTCCTGCATAAGACCTTTTTTGACTGATTACTCCGTTGTCTCAGCAAGGGTTCCCATGTTCCGGCATGGGAACGCCGCAAGGGGCCTTCAGTGTCTGGCGAGGCCTGCACGGTTTCTGGATATCCCCCAGCTTTTTGGTTCTGATAGTTCCGCCTTTACGATGGTGGAAAAATTCGTAGAATTTTACCCGGAAAAACGGAGAAGGAATTGAAAACAGACCAGGAAGTGAGCGGCAAGGATCTCGATGAACTGAAGGCCCTCGGCTGGGGAGAATTTTGGAACCGCATGATGCCATGTGAAGCGGAAAGTGGTGTTGCCCGTGTTGTGGCTGTGGATCGTGGCGATATGCTTCTCCTTGTGGATGCCACAGGGGTTTTCAGGGCGAAACTTGCGGGCAATTATCGTCACCGTCATCTTTTTTCCCATGAGAGGCCCTGTGTGGGAGACTGGGTGTGTGTGGAGAAATCTTCTTCCGATGGCCCTTCTGTAGTGCATACGCTCCTGGAACGGAAAACGTTTCTGCGGAGAAAAGCTGTGGGAAACGCCATCGACTATCAGATGATCGCAGCCAACGTGGACTGTGTGATGATCGTTCAGTCCTGTCATCTGGATTTTAATCTGAAGCGGCTGGAGCGGTATCTGGTAATGGTGATGGACGGCGGGGCAATGCCCTGCATCCTGCTCACGAAAACCGATCTTGTGACCCCGGAAGTCCTTTCGGATCAGGTGGCGGCCATTCATGCTGCGGGCATCCGTGCGCCGGTTCACACCTTAAGCAACGTGACAACAGAAGGCGTGGCAGCACTGCATGAACGGCTTCTGCCCGGAAAAATCTATTGTTTTGTGGGCTCTTCCGGTGTTGGCAAAAGTACGCTGATCAACGGCCTGATCGGCCGGGAGATGCAGGAAACCCAGGCTGTCAGCGAGACAGGCGAAGGAAAGCACACCACGGTTCGTCGTGAGCTGATCCGCCTTGAAGGCGGTGCGCTGGTGATCGACAACCCTGGAATGCGGGAGTTCGGCATTCTGGCTTCGGACGCTGGCATCGGGAGCGGATTTTCCGATATCACGGATCTTGCTCCCCTTTGCCGGTATCGGGATTGCACGCATACGGACGAGCCGGACTGCGCGGTTCTCAGCGCCCTGCACAGGGGAGAGATCTGTCAGGATCATTTTGACAACTACGTGAAGCTCAAAGCCGAGTCCGGATTCAATCAGCTTTCCTATGCGGAAAAACGAAAAAAAGACCGGGATTTTGGCAGGTTCATCAAGTCCGTTAAAAATAAGGATAAGAGCTTGAAAAACGGGCGGTGATTCTGGTTGGGCTTGCCCATAAACTGACAACCCAAACTTTTTTTCAACCTATGGGGATGAATCCATGACAACAACCATGATGATCGCAGTTGTCGGCCCGTTTTTTCTGCTTTTCCTGTTTTTTGTGCTCATCTACAACGGCTTCATCAGGCTCAGAAACCAGTGCGAGGAAGCCTTTGCCACCATGGATGTCTATCTCAAGAAACGCTGGGATCTTGTTCCTAATCTTGTGACCTTGGTAAAGGGCTACGCTTCCCATGAAAAGGAAACCTTCAATCAGGTGATTGAGGCCAGGAACAGGGCCATGGACTCTGCTTCCATAGGGGAGCTTCAGAAAAACGAGAACGCCCTGGGTCAGGGGCTGAAAAACCTCCTTGCCCTGAGCGAGGCCTATCCGGATCTTAAAGCCAACGAGGGATTCACTAACCTTCAGAACCAGTTGCAGAACATTGAAACGGACATCCTTCAGGCCCGGAAATACTACAATGCCGTGGTCAAGGCCTTTAATACCAAACGGGAGCTTTTTCCCCAGTCCCTCATTGCTTTTCTGATGAAATTAAAGAAAAAGGAATATTTTCATATTGATGGATCCGAGCGGAGCACTGTTGAAATAAGCTTTGGGGTGACAACATGAGAATCATCTGCCTTGTGTTCGTTTTTTTTGCAGCTTTTATTCTTTCTTCCAGCGCCATGGAAGCCTTTGACATTGAAAACTATCACATCGATATGGAGGTGATGGAAACCAATGCCTATCACATCACCGAAATCATTGAGCTTGATTTCAGGGAGGAGCGGCGGGGGATCATCCGGGAGCTGCCCCTTTTTTTTGATCAGCAGCGGATCCGGATCCACTCCATCTCGGTTTTGTCTCACCCATACAAAATTATGAAAGAAAAGAGAAAAATTCTGATCCGCATCGGTGATCCGGACATTTTTCTTCATGGAAAACAGCGGTATGTGATCCGCTATGTCTATGATGTGGGCACGGATAATCTTAAGGATATGGATGAGTTCAACCACAACCTCATCGGTGTGGAGTGGGCAAGCCCCATTGCCTCGGCAAGCTTTGAGATCCGGCTTCCCAAACCCTTTCATGCCAAAGATGTGAATGTGACCTCAGGGCCCTATGGTTCCACAGACAGTACGGGTGTCACCTGGACCGTTGAGGGCACCCGTATCCGGGGCAGCATCAAAAAGCCCCTTGACAGTTATGAAGGACTCACGGTGGCACTGCCCCTTCCCGAAGGTTACTGGGTCGGAGCCAAACGGCACTGGCCTCCCATGAAGGAGCTCCTTCTGGGTTATCCCCTTTATGCCCTGATGCTTTTCCTGAGCTTTCTTTTGTGGTTTATAAAGGGCAGGGACAATCCTGTCATACCCGTGGTTGAATTCTGGCCGCCCGACAAAATGAACCCGGCGGAGATCGGTTATATCGTGGATGGCAGTGTTGATACCGAAGACGTTACCGCCCTGGTCATCCACTGGGCACAGCAGGGCTGCCTCAGCATTGAAGAACTTCCCGGAGCAAAGGGAAAAAAGGATGGCGGGCTGGTTCTCACGAAAATAAAGGATCTGGATAGTGAGGCAAAACCCTATGAAAAGAAAATGTTCCGGGAGATGTTCAAGCTTGGAAAAGATGGCCGGGTGACCACGGAGAATCTGAACCTGAAATTTTACGGCACCATCGCTGAGACCCAGCATGATGTGATGACCACATTTTCTGGCAATCCGGAAAAAGCCCTTTATGATGTGAAAAGCCAGACCGTGAAACTGGGAGGTCTTTATTTTTCCTCAGGCTTTGTTGTGGGATTTTTTGCCTTTATCCCCCTCTTTCTTATCACAACGGAGCTTGCCAAAGCCTTTGAACCTGAAAGCACGGACTGGGGTGTCGCCATCATGCGGTTCATGCTGGCATTTTTTGCCGTCATTTTTGTCATGGGGCCCATGGTCGCACTGGCAAAATTCTTAAGCGTAAAAGGGGGCGTGAAGAAAAAAGCCCTCCTCATCGCCACCCTGTATTTTGTTATTGTCTCGGCGGTGGGAATTGGTTTTGCCACGGTATATTTCACCGACATCCCGGTTATCCAATACCTTGCGGCCCTTGGAGCAACGGTTGGCGGCAGTTTCTTCATCGCTCTCATGCCGAAAAGAACGCCCTATGGCGACAAAATTCTGGGAAGGGTGCTGGGATTCAGGGAGTTCATTGAAAAGGCTGAAAAGGACAAGCTTGAAAGGATGTTTGAGTCCGACCCCCAGTATTTCTTCCGTATCCTCCCCTATGCCATTGTGCTGGGTCTCAGTACCCGGTGGTTCTCCTGTTTTGAGGGCATGGCCCTTGCCCCGCCTTCCTGGTACAGAGGGGGAGAGCAGAACCGCTTCGACACACGGGGGTTTGAAAGACGCCTCAACAATGACATGGTTTCCCTTACGCGCTGCATGAACGCAGCACCTGCTTCATCATCTTCTTCCAGCAGCAGCTCTGGAAGCAGCGGAAGTTCCTCTTCCGGCGGATTCTCCGGAGGCGGTTCCGGTGGCGGTGGGGGCAGGAGTTGGTAGGATGGAAATGATCCGAAAACATCAGCCCGCCTTGACATTTTTCCGGAATTAAAATGGCTTGTCAGAAAAATCAGGTCTTCTTAAGAATGCTTAGTTTTTTTAAACTCTTGTGCATCAAACGTGAGGGTAAAACTGCAAGCCGTAAAAAATATACCTCATTCAAGAAAATCCATGAGGATTGACACCGGATACTGAATTTGTTAATTTCTTTGGAATTAACGGGATGCCTCCCGGGTCGTTTTTTCCCCTTATTTTCCTAACTGCCTCGGATAATGACAGAAAACCGGAATGCGCTGATGGCATTCCGGATTCTCTTTTTTTTAAAGCCCTAAAGACGGATATGATACGCGACATGAAGACATTTTTGAGACCGGACACACCTTCTGGAAGCGGATTTCCCATTGCAAAGGCAGGCTATCCCTTTATTTTTCTTGCTGTTTTCATCACCTCTATTGCAGCCCTATCAGAATGGCACTGGCTCACGGTACCAGGACTTTGCGCAAGCCTTTTCTGTTTCTGGTTTTTCCGGGATCCGGATCGCGTGATTCCTGCAAATCCGGAAGCTTTGGTCTCCCCGGCAGACGGTAAAGTAGTGGTGGCCCGCAGGGTGGATTCCTATCCTTACGGAGAAGGCCCGGCTTTTCAGATCAGCATCTTCATGTCCGTCTTCAACGTACACGTCAACCGTATTCCCTTTGACGGTACGATTCGGGAAGTTCAGTATCATCCTGGCCGTTTTTTCAATGCCAGCCTCAACAAGGCTGCTACGGAAAACGAGCGGAATGCCATTCTCATTGAAACCCCTTCTGCTGGAAAATTCTGGACTGTGCAGGTTGCCGGACTCATTGCCCGCCGGATCATCTGCCATGTTCAGGAAGGTGATAGTGTATCCCGGGGAACCCGTTTCGGTCTTATCTGTTTCGGTTCCAGACTGGATCTTTATCTGCCGCCTGATTTCAATTGTGCCGTCCGGGAGGGGGAGCTTACCCAGGCTGGCACAACAACACTGGGGAGCATGCAATGATCAAAGGAAAAAAAATGAGTCGTGCCCGTAAAGGTGTCTATGTATTGCCCAACCTTTTTACTTCAATGAACCTCTTCTGTGGTTTTTATTCCGTTATCGCTGCCATCAATCAGAATTTTGAAAATGCAGCCATCTCTATTTTTGTGGCCATTGTCTTTGACATTCTGGATGGTAAGGTGGCACGGGCGACCAACACCACCAGCCGGTTTGGGGTGGAATATGATTCCCTTGCAGATCTGATTTCGTTCGGCCTTGCTCCCGGTCTTCTTATCTACCTCTGGGCCTTGCAGCCCATGGGACGTCTTGGCTGGCTTGCGGCTTTCCTTTTTACGGTCTGCGGTGCCCTGCGTCTGGCCCGATTCAATTCCATGACGGATTCTGCTCCGGGTAGTGACTTCACAGGGCTTCCCATTCCTGGGGCTGCTGCCATGGCGGCAACAACCCTGCTGCTGTGCGAGCGAACCCTGGTCAATTTTGTAGACTGGCCGGTTGTTCCCATGATCATGCTGTATTTTTTATCTTTTCTGATGGTCAGCAATATCCGTTACAGCAGTTTTAAAAAACACAGCCTTTTCAAACGTTTCAATTTTAATGTACTGGTGGCCTGTATTCTTATATTCGTTTTTATAGCAGCAGAACCTCCCGTTGCCCTTTTTCTGATTTCCCTTGCCTACGTTCTTTCCGGCCCTTTGGGGCTTCTGAACAGAGGCAGAGCACATCATGCCGATACTGTTTCTCTGGAGCATGATATCAAAGAAGATAAACTGAAGGGCTGATGATCTTTTTTAAAACCAGATAAGGATCCATCCCGAATCCGGATTGATGGTATTGGGGGTGGATCCCTCTTTTTTGCAATAAGGAGCCTCCCTTGAAACAGATGCTCCTAAACCTTAAGTACTGAAGGAGCCAAAGAAGTCTATGTCCCGGAAAATGTTCACTGTCGCAGTGGCTGGTGCCACAGGAGCCGTAGGAAATGAGATGATTCGTGGCCTGGAATCCCGTAACTTTCCGGTAAAAAACCTGAAGTTGCTGGCTTCAAAACGATCTGTGGGCCGGAGTCTGAAATATCTGGGAGACAACATTGCCATTGAGGAACTGACTGCGGACGCTTTCAAAGGCGTGGATATCGCACTTTTTTCCGCAGGAGGAGGCCCCAGCCTTGAATTTGCCCCCAAAGCTGCGGAAGCGGGCTGTGTGGTGGTGGACAATTCCAGTGCATGGCGTATGGATCCCGATGTACCACTGGTGGTTCCGGAAGCCAATGCTCACGCCATAGCAGGTTATACCAAAAAGGGGATCATCGCCAATCCCAACTGCTCCACCATCCAGATGCTGGTGGCTCTTGCTCCCATCCACCGCAAATATCCGATCCGGCGTATTGTGGTTTCCACCTATCAGGCCGTATCCGGAACCGGTAAAAAGGCCATTGACGAACTCTTTGACCAGACACGGGCCATGATCAACTTTCTTGATGTGCCACGTACGGTCTACCCGCATCGTATTGCCTTTAACTGTCTTCCTCATATTGATGTTTTTTTGGAAAATGGCTATACCAAGGAAGAAATGAAGATGGTGAATGAAACCCGCAAAATCCTTGAAGATCCGTCCATTGGTGTGACGGCGACAACGGTGCGGGTTCCCGTTTTTTATGCCCATTCCGAAGCGGTGAATGTGGAAACCCGTGCGCCTTTCACCATGGAGGATATCCGCTCTATCCTGAGTTCCGCTCCCGGAGTTCGGGTGCTGGATGATCCTGCAAACAATGTCTATCCCATGGCCGTGCAGGCTGCCGGACAGGATGATACCCTGGTCGGACGTATCCGGAAAGATGAATCCATAGAAAACGGTTTTAATCTCTGGGTTGTGGCGGACAATATCCGTAAGGGGGCCGCCACCAATGCCATACAGATCGCTGAACTGCTTGCAGAAAAATATCTGTAAGGGCCATAAAGTTTGAAATACACTACTTTCAGGAAGTATTTTTTCTGAAAATTCAATGCAGGCAATAGCTTACAAGGGGATGAAGCCTCTCACCGGTGTGCTGGCAAAGAGAAGCTTCATCTTCTTTACTTATGTTGTTGAACAAAAAACAGGAGTTTTAGAATTGGAACGCATCCCCATTACGAAAGAAGGGTATGAGCGCCTGAAAAAGGAGCTTGAACATCTCAAAAGCGTGGAACGGCCACAAACCATCAAGGCCATTGAAGTTGCCCGTGCCCATGGTGACCTTTCAGAAAATGCCGAATATGACGCGGCAAAGGAAAGGCAGTCCTTTGTTGAAGGCAGAATTTCTGAACTGAGTTACAAACTGGCCAATGCGGACATCATTGATCCAGCCAAGCTGTCCAAGGATAAAGTGGTATTTGGCTGTCGTATCCTTCTTGAAAATGTGGATTCCGGAGATGAGGTAACGTATCAGCTGGTAGGCCCCGATGAATCGGACATTGGAATGGGAAAAATTTCCGTTTCCTCTCCCCTGGGAAGGGCCATCTTGGGAAAAGTACCCGGGGATGAAGTCATTGTGGATGCTCCCGCTGGAAAACGATGTTATGAGCTTGTTCAGATTTTATAATTTCCATGAAAGGAGCCGGATATGGCGCGTGTAACCATCGAAGATTGCCTGAGCAAGGTACCCAACCGCTTTCAGCTTGTACACATGGCTGCAAAACGGGTTCGTCAGCTCCGGGAAGGATCCGAATATCTTGTACAGCGGGCAAAAAATGAAGACGTGGTCATGGCCCTTCGGGAAATTGCCGCAGGCCGGGTCGTTCAGAGTGAAGAGAGCCTTAAAAAAAAAGGTGAAAAATAAGCTTGCTGGAAAAGAACAAGCAGTACAGCAAAATTTCAAAAGCTGTGGGAGAAGCCGCTTTCCGGTATCAGATGTTTGATGCAGGAGAGCGCATTGCTGTAGGAATTTCCGGTGGTAAGGACAGCCTGACCCTTTTACGTATTCTGAAGGACAGACAGCGAATTTCCTCCCTCCCCTATACCCTGCATCCCATTTATGTGGATCCGGGTTTTGAGGGCGGCTTCCATCAGGAACTTGCGGATTGGTGTCAGGATCTGGGACTTGAGCTGACGCTGGAGCGAACCTCCCATGGCCTTCTGGCCCACAGCAGTGAAAACCGGAAGAAAAGCCCCTGTTTTCTCTGTGCCCTCCTACGGCGCAAGCGCCTTTTTGCCTTGTCCGAGAGTCTCGGGTGCCGCACTCTGGCTCTGGGACATACCAAAGATGATATTATCGAAACCCTTTTCATGAATATGTGCTACGCCGGAAAAATTGGCACCATGGTTCCCCGCCAGGATCTTTTCCATGGCAGGTTCCGTATTATCCGGCCCTTAAGCTTTGTGGATGAGCAACAGGTAATTCGGCTTACTCGAAATTTCCCAGAAATTTTCCCGGTTTTTACCAATCCCTGTCCCTCTGCGGGACAGACCAAACGCAAAGAGGTGAAGGATTTTCTTCACACCCTCTATCGTCAGGATAAGAAGATCAAAGGGAATATTTTCAGGTCGATGGCCAATGTGCGTATGGAGTATATGCTGCATCCACCCGTGAAGGAAGGGGAAAGGAACCCGTACGCGGGTTAGCGATCCGGAATGAAAGACGTACAGCGCCAGCGCGATGAGCGCAATCTTCCCATTGATAAGGTGGGCATCAAAAATCTGCGTTATCCCATTACTGTTCTGGACAGGGAAAAGGGACGGCAGCAGACCATAGCGGATATTTCCATGTATGTGGATCTGCCCCATGATGCCAAGGGAACCCACATGAGCCGCTTTGTGGAAATGTTGCATCTTTTCCGTGAGGAGGTTTCTCTCCGGTCTTTTTCCACTATCCTGCAGGAAATGCGGACGCTTCTGGAGGCAGCGAGTGCCCACATTGATATTACATTTCCCTATTTTATAGAAAAAAAAGCCCCGGTAAGCCGTGAGCCAGGTCTGATGGATTATAACTGCACCATATCCGGTTCCATTTCCGTTGAGGGAAAAACGGATCTGATCTCCACGGTTCGGGTTCCTGTCATGTCGGTCTGCCCCTGTTCCCTCGAGATCAGTGATATCGGTGCCCACACCCAGAGGGGGATGGTGACGGTCTCCGTACGTTTCCGGAAATTTTTCTGGATAGAAGCCCTGATTCAGCGTATTGAAGGCTGTGCTTCAAGCGATGTTTTTTCTGTACTGAAACGGGTGGATGAAAAAGCGGTGACGGAGCAGGCCTTCCGAAACCCCAAGTTTGTGGAGGACATTGTCCGGGATGTGGCCCTGTCACTGAAGGCTGATTCGAACATCACCTGGTTTTCCGTAAGTGCTGAAAATTATGAGTCCATTCATAATCACAGTGCCTTTGCCCAGATTGCCAGTGAGTCTTTGCAGGTGCTGTAAGTCTATATCCAAATCCTGTACAGGGTGGCAGGGGGATACCTGAAAAATATATGTTTTCAAGTTTTTATCATAAAATTTTTGCATGGTAAGAGAGGTTCACGGACAGAAAGCCGTTTCTCAGAAAAATGAGAGCCGTTTTCTGTCCGTTTTGTTTTCAGCTGCGGGGCATGAAACTTCCCCTGGCAAGGGCGTCGAAATACGGATTCCCATTGTCCGTTTTTTTACTGTCTGGTTTATCCAGCAGCACTGAACGGAACTTTTTTGCCAGTTCTTTTCCGTTTTCAACCCCAAACTGATCAAAGGGGTTGATTCCTTTCAAAAAGCCCGTATAAACGGTTCTCGCTTCCAGGAGAGCAAAAAAGCGACCGATATTTCTGGCTCCAAGATCGTCCAGAGTCAGAATGCTGGAAGGGGTATTGCCAGGGCAGAACTGTTCCAGCCGACCCTGACTGCGTCCCATGGCAAAGGCATTGGCCTGGGCCAGAAGGTTGATCCAGAGTTCTTCATGGGCTGTTAAGGCCTCGTGGCGGAGCGTTTCCCCTGGTGGGGGCTGGAGTACGCCGATAAATTCCAGAGGAATGGAACGTCCCTGATGCAGCATCTGAAAAAAAGAATGCTGGGCATCGGTGCCCGTATCTCCGAAACAGAGCATGGCCTGTTTTCCATGGGCAAGCGGTTCATCTGTTGCTGTCAAGGCTTTCCCCAGACTTTCCATATAAAGCTGCTGCATATGATCCGGAAATTTTCGAAGGGGATGGGCATAGGGAATCATGGTAAAGGCAGGATAGCCAAGATAATCCCCATTCCAGATATCGCAAAGTGCGATCAAAAGGGGGAGATTCTTTTCTTCCGGTGCTTCCATGGCGTGAAGATCCATCTCCCGGCATCCTTCAAGAAAGGTCTCCACTACCTCTGGCCCATAAACAAGGCTTAAGGGCAGACTGCCAACGGCAGAGCTTGCACTGTAACGTCCGCCGATGACATCAAACATATGAAAAACAGCCAGATAATCTCCGGCCTGATCGTCTCCGGGGCTGCCTTTAGCCGTAATGGCGATCTGATGCGATGGAACATGAAGCCCTGCTTTTTTCAGCCAGTGCCGCACCTGGCTGAGATTGACATGTACTTCCCGGGTGGTGAAGCTTTTTGAAATCACGATGACAAGGGTACGTGCGGGGTCAAGATCTCCCGTGACATGCAGGAAGGCATTGGGATCCACTGTGGAAAGAAAACGCAGAGCCATCCGCTGGGGATGACGTGCTGCGAGGGCTTCATGAAGGGCCTCTGTGCCCAATCGGGAACCACCGATTCCCAGAACAAGGGCGTGGGTGAAAGCCAGACCGCTGGAACCCCGAATTTCTCCGTTGTGCAGGGATCGGGTAAAGCGAAAAATCTTTTCATGGATATCCATAAGCTTTTCTGCGATTTCAGGGTACAAGGAAGACAGAACGCCCCTGGCTGCCGTATGCAGGGCTGCCCGTTTTTCCGTTGTATTGACCGGATGCCCCTGCACCATAGCCTGAAACTGCTCCCGTACGCCGTTTATCCGTGCAAAGTTCAGCAGGGTTTCGAAGATTTCCAGATCCAGTCTCTGGCGGGAAAGATCCAGGTGAAGTCCGCTACCCTGAAAAAAAAGGGCTCGGCTGCGTTCTGTATCCTCAAGAAGGACATTCAGATGGGAGGAAGGACGTTCCTGTTGTCTGGCCAGATTCTCAAGGGTGGTCTGCAATGGGAAGGTCATGGAAAAAGGCGCTCCTTTTTTATTGAAAAAGAATGTAAACCCTGCTTTATGAAGGCATCGGTAACTCTTTTAAGATGGCGGAGCATATCAGGATGAAAAGTATTCAGGCAAGACTTTTGGAAAAAGGGGTGCATATGCCAGACCCCAGCCAGGTTCATATTGGCGATGATGTGAATTCGGATCGTATTGAAAAGGGGGTTGTCCTCTTTCCGGGATGCCGTGTTTCCGGCCCAGAAACCCTGTTTTTGGCGGGAACTCTTGTGGGTGAGGAAGGGCCTGCCGTGCTTCAGAATGTGCGTACAGGTTCTGGCGTTCGGCTTAAAAGCGGGTTTTTCCAGGATGCGGTGTTTCTGGAAGGGGCTTCCGCAGGTGCAGGAAGCCATGTACGGGCTGGCTGCATTCTGGAAGAAAAGGCTTCCATGGCCCACACGGTGGGGATCAAGCAGACCATCCTGTTTCCCTACGTTACCCTGGGAAGCCTCATCAATTTCTGTGATATCCTTATGGCAGGCGGGACAGGCCCCAAGCATCACAGCGAGGTGGGCAGCAGCTATATCCATTTTAATTTCACGCCCGATCAGGACAAAGCGACCCCCTCACTTTTAGGGGATGTCCCATCCGGTGTCATGCTGGAGAAGGAACCGATTTTTCTGGGAGGACAGGGGGGGCTTGTGGGGCCCTGCCGGCTTGCCTTTGGCACCGTACTTGCCGCAGGTACCCTGCAGCGCAAGGATGAACTCCGGGAAAACAGGCTTATTTATGGTAGCTTCTTAAAAGGAGGAAACGTGGAAAGGGGACGGGGGAGCTATCCCGGACTTCAGCGTATCCTTGACAACAATTTCATCTATATCGCGAACCTCCATGCCCTGAGGGAGTGGTACCGCCATGTGAGAAGCCGTTTCATTTCCCCGGCCTTTCCAGCCCCTCTGCTGGAAGGTCTGCTTCGCATGGTGGGGCTGGGGATAGAGGAGAGGGTAGAGCGTCTCCTTCAGCTTGCTAAAAAAATTGCTGCAGCACCGGGTTTTGCCGAAACCGCTCAGGATTCCCTGCACAGGGCCTGGGTACACGGCGCAGCTAGGGTCTGTGAACAGTTGTTGCAGGATGATCCGGATGTGGAAAATGAGAAACCGGCCCATCTGCGTCAGGTGTTCATTGACGAAATACAGTGGAAAACCAACTATCTTGAGACCCTGCATAGCCTGGATACCATGGTCAAGGATCTGGGGAGGGCCTGGCTCCAGGAGCTTGTACAGATAAAATCGGCCCGTGCATGGCAGCTACTCGCTTCAGACAGACAAGGATAATTCTATGAAATCACTCTTTGGTACCGATGGTGTACGGGGCAGGGCAGGGGATTTCCCCATGGATGGTGAAACGGTGATGGCCCTCGGACGGGCCTGGGGACTGTGGATCTGTTCCCGTGTTTCAGAAGAATCCGGCTCTTCAGCAGCTTCTCCCTTTGTGATTATCGGAAAAGATACCCGGGAATCCTGTGACATGCTGGCTGCCGCCCTGGCTTCAGGACTGATGCAGACCGGCGTTGATGTTATGGATGGGGGGATTCTGCCCACACCTGCGGTGGCCGTCATGGTGCTGCACTGCAAGGCCTCAGGCGGTGCCGTGATATCCGCCTCCCACAACCCCTTCTGGGACAATGGGGTGAAGCTCTTTACCCAGGAAGGCTTTAAAATGACGGACTCCGAAGAAGGGGCTGTCATGGAGATCTTCAACGGGCAGGAGAAGGGGCCGTCTGAAAAAACGGGCCGTTTTCTTAAAGCGGAAGACATGCTTTCCCGTTACATGGATTTTATTCTGAAAAGGGCAGGGGAGGGGGCCAGCCTTGCAGGCCTGCGTCTTGTTCTCGATACAGCCCACGGTGCCATGTACGAGGCAGCCCCCAGGGTTTTTGAAGGTCTGGGAGCCGAGGTGCATGTTCTGGCAGCAAGGCCCGATGGGCGCAATATCAATGCGGGTGTGGGTTCCCAGCATACGGAAGCCCTCAGCGAAAAGGTGAGGGAAGTGGGTGCCCATGCCGGTCTTGCCTTTGATGGAGACGGAGACCGATTGATTGCCGTTGACAGTGAGGGAGAGACTATCCGGGGAGATGTGCTGCTGGCCATCTTCGCTCATGCGGGAAAAAAACAGGGAATCCTGCACCCCTCCCTTCTGGTCACCACGGTGATGAGCAACCTTGGCCTGAGTGAAAGCCTCAGAAATGGAGGCATAGCCCACGAAATGACCGCCGTGGGAGACAGACAGGTGCTGGCCCGGATGCGGGAAACAGGGGCAAAAATCGGGGGAGAAGACTCCGGTCATATTATTTTTCTGAATCCCCACTGCACGGGAGATGGTCTTTTTGCAGCCGTTCGCCTCGCACGTCTGATTCAGGAAACTCCCCTTCACGAGATGGCCCGCTGCATGCGGATTTATCCCCAGGTGCTTATCAATATTCCGGTGCGGGAAAAACCTTCCCTTGATAGTCTGGAATCCGTACAGGAAAAGATCGTCTGGGCAGAAAAAAGACTGGGCAGTTTCGGAAGAATTCTTGTCCGCTATTCGGGCACGGAGCCTTTGTGCAGGGTCATGGTGGAAGCTCCCACACAAGAAGAGGCCATGGCAGTCTGCCGCCCTGTGGAAGAAGCCATCGTGCTCTGTATCGGGAAGAGGTAGACGATCCCGTCTCCGGTGGATTTCACGTTATTCAGAAACAGCTTCAAGGAGTCGTGTGATGCAGAAACCCCTTATTGTTCCCGTTATTCTGGCAGGAGGATCCGGCTCCAGACTCTGGCCCCTTTCCCGCCAGATGTATCCCAAGCAGCTTATTTCCCTGAACAGCACCCATACCATGCTGCAGGAAACCGTACTGCGTCTGAAGGGAATCGCTGAAGCGGCAGATCCCATTGTCATCTGCAATGAGGATCACCGCTTCATGGTTGCCGAACAGCTGCGTGAGGTGGGGGGACATCCCGGGGCCATCCTTCTCGAGCCCGAAGGCCGCAATACGGCTCCGGCCATTGCCGTGTGCAGCATTGAGGCAAAAATGCGCTATGGAGATCCTCTGCTGCTCATTCTTCCAGCCGATCATTTTATCTCCGATCCCGCACGCTTTGTGGAGGCCGTTCATCATGGCATGGCAGAGGCCGAGGCTGGACGCCTCATCACCTTTGGCATTGTTCCCGATGCTCCGGAAACCGGCTATGGCTATATCCGCAAAGGTGTCCCCCTTTCTCCCAGCACCTGGGCCATCGGATCCTTTGTCGAAAAACCGGACAGCCACACAGCAGAAGGGTACGTCAATTCAGGAGACTATCTCTGGAATTCCGGGATGTTTTTATTCAAGGCTTCCGTGATACTGGAAGAATTCCGCATTCTGGTTCCTGAAATTCTGTCTGCTTGTGAAGCTGCACGGAAAAAAGCGGTGGTGGATCTGGATTTCATCCGTCTGGATGCGCCCAGTTTTCATGCTTCTCCTTCCAACTCCATTGATTATGCGGTGATGGAGATCACCAGACGGGGGGCCATGGTACCTCTGGATGCGGGATGGAATGATCTCGGCTCCTGGGAAGCCCTCTGGCAGGTGGGAACAAAGGATGATGCCGCCAATGTCACCTATGGGGATGTGCTGGTACATGATGTAAAAAATTCTTTTCTGCACTCGGAAAGTCGGCTGATCGCCGCTGTCGGCCTTGAAAACCATATTGTGGTGGAAACCCAGGATGCCATCCTCGTTTCACCCAGGGACAGGGTGCAGGATGTGCGCAAGCTGGTGGATGCCATGCGTCTGGCTGGCAGGGAAGAAGCCATTTCTCACAGGCGGGTCTACCGCCCCTGGGGCAGTTATGAAACCGTAGCCATGGATAACCGTTTTCAGGTCAAGCGAATCACCGTCAAGCCAGGGGCCAAGCTTTCTGTACAAAAGCATTATCACCGGGCGGAACACTGGGTGGTGGTGCGGGGAACGGCCATTGTATGCAGAGGAGAGGAGGAAATTCTTCTCAGGGAGGATGAGTCCATCTATATTCCCTTAGGAATGACCCACAGGCTTGAAAATCCTGGAAAAATCCCTTTGGATCTCATTGAGGTACAGTCCGGAAGTTATCTGGGAGAAGATGATATTGTACGTTTTGACGATGTCTATGGCAGGGTTCCGAATCTTTCCTGAAATATGGTGGCTGACATCCTGAAACAACAATGGCGGGGCTTTCCATCATGGAGAGGCCCCGCCATTTTTTATCTGTCAGCTGTTTTGGCTGGAGCTTTAATCCCTGTCACCGAAAATCCGCAGCATCATGATAAAGAGGTTGATGAAGTCAAGATAGAGGGAAAGGGCTCCGAAAATCGCTCCCTTGCGCAGGGTGGCATTGTCCAGATCCGCAGGCTGGGAAAGGGCCATTTCTTTGATTTTCTGGGTATCCCATGCGGTAAGTCCCACAAAAACCAGGACACCGACATAGCTGACAATCATGCTTACAGCGGAGCTTTTAAAGAAAAGATTCACAAGGGAGGCCACAATGATGCCGATGAGACCCATCATGAGAAAACCGCCAAAACTTGTGAGATCCTTTTTCGTGACCATGCCGTAGACGCTGGCCCCGGCAAAGGTCAGGGCACAGATAAAGAAGGTGGAGACAATGGATGCCTTGGTGTAGGCAAGGAAGATCCATGACAGTGTAATGCCGTTCAGTGCAGCATAAGCCACAAAGAGTCCGGTGGCTGTGGCTGCGGAAAGGGTCTGGATTTTACCCGCAAGAACAAAAACCATACCGAGCTGGGCGATGACCAGGATGAGAAACAGTCCCGGGGGTACCATGAAGTGTTCCGCTACAAAATAGGCAAGACCACCTGTGATGGCAAGACCGATGGCCATCCAGTTGTAAACGCTCTGGATAAAGCCGTTGACGTGAGCCTGTGCGGCTTCTCTGGGAGCAAGGATTTTTTCCATGCCGTTATTTCCTCCTGTAGAATGCTGAAGTCTGCTGCGTGTATGTCCGTACTGCTTCCAGCCATGCAATATAAGTGAGCTGGGGTTCTGAATCAAGGAAAGTCGGATCGGGATTTTATTTTTTATTGGGAAACCTGATTATAGGTTTACATAATTCGCATTATCGGTTTAAAAGTTTTGATGTTTTCCCCCCACCCCCCATCCCTGCGCTTGTCAAAGCTTCGAAAAAAGCATAGGATTTGCTCCATTTCTGTAGGCATCCCTGTCTTCAGTCAATTATCCGGTTGTCTGTACAGGGATCATGTGTGACGGGAAATTCCCTGCATGTTTTACTTATACTCATGCTGTCACGGTACATATCCCATGGTTCGCCTGGTCAGAAAAATATTTTCCAGTTCACCTTGCAGATCTTGCTTGCAGCTCTCTTAGATCAGATCCTGAAAGAATTTATCTTAATAACGATCTGATTTCGGAACGATCTGGTTTTGGGCAGTATGGAAGTCCAGAAAAAGAAAGGCGACAGCAAACGCCATGGGGACAGTGCCTCTGGAAAAGGAAACCCGCAAAATCTTCACCGTTTCCGAACTGACATCGGACATACGTTCCCGCCTGGAATCCGCCTATCCTTTCATCTGGCTCACCGGTGAAGTAACGAATCTTTCAAAGCCATCTTCAGGCCACATTTATTTTTCCCTCAAAGATCCCGACGCTCAGATTGCAGCTCTCATGTTCAAGGCCCAGGCCCGACAGCTCCGGTTTCAGCTGCAATCCGGGCTGCGCATCATCGGCTTTGGCCGTATCTCCGTCTATCCTCCCCGAGGCAGCTATCAGATCATTCTCGAATATGCGGAACCCATGGGGACGGGATCCCTGCAACTTGCCTTTGAACAGCTCAAGCTCCGCCTGCATAGCGAAGGCCTTTTTGACAAAGCCTGTAAAAAACCTCTCCCCCTTCTCCCTACCCGGATATCCCTCGTCACCTCTCCTTCAGGTGCCGTTATTCACGATATGCTCAAGGTATTGCACCGCAGATATCCGACCCTCCATGTGGAAATCGTACCCGTCAGGGTACAGGGAGAAGGAGCCGCAGAAGAAATGGTAGAGGCCCTGCACCGTATCCAGGCCTGTGGAAAAAGTGATCTGGTTGTTCTGGCCCGCGGGGGCGGATCTCTCGAAGACCTTTCTGCCTTTAACAGTGAAACTCTTGCACGGGCCATCTTTGCCTCCCCTCTTCCCGTTGTCACGGGTATCGGGCATGAAACGGATTTTACCATTGCGGATTTTGTGGCAGATGTACGGGCTTCCACACCGACTGCCGCCGCTGAAACCGCTGTTCCGGACATGGCAGTACTTCAGACCGCTGTCCTCACCATAACGGCACGGCTTGGAACCGTTTTTCAGACCCACCTTCGGAACCTGCATCAGAAAAACCGCATGCTCAGGGAAAAATTGCTGCATCCCAAACGTTACCTCACGCTATGCCGTATACGCCTTGATGATACGGAAGCTTCCCTGCTGCGCCGTTTTCAGCGTCTTTGCACCTGGAAAGAGAAGCAGCTCTCCTGGAGCAGACGCTCCCTGTCCCCTGCCCCGCTTGTACAGCGCCTGCACCGGGGACGAATGCTTCAGGCCACGTTCCGACGGGCACTTTCCGTGAACGGCGTTTCCCTTTTACAGAAAAAAAAAATGACGCTTGAAGGGCTGCATCACCGCCTGCAAAATCTTTCCCCCTTCGCCATTCTGGAAAGGGGCTATGCCGTGGCAAGAAAACTGCCGGAAAAACGCATTCTGAACAGCACCGACGGCCTTGTCACAGGCGACTCCATAGAAATTCAGCTTGCCGCAGGCATCCTGCGCTGCCGGATAGAGGAAATGGATCATGGCAAAGAAAAGTTTTGAAGAAGCCCTTGCGCAACTCCAGGGCATTGTGGAAGAACTGGAAAATGGAGATCTTCCCCTGGAAAAGGCCATACGGAAATTCGAGGACGGCATGAAACTTTCAAAATATTGCAGTGAATGCCTTGATGAAGCAGAATCCAGGCTGACCCTGCTGACGGAATCCGGGGAAGAAAAGCCCTTCACCCTGATGCCCCTCTCCAAAGAGGATGCAACCCCATGAGTCTTCAACTCGCGGATTATCTGCAAACCTGCCGGCAAGCTGTGGATACGAGACTTTCGGATCTTTTAGGAGAAAGCCCCTCCCCCAGACTCCATGCAGCCATGAGCCATTCCCTTCTGGGGGGCGGTAAACGTCTGAGGCCCGTTTTATGTATCGCTGCTGCGGAGGCCATTCTGGGAGATCAGGCTGCCGCTCTGGATCTCTGCCTGGATACGGCCTGTGCTCTGGAAATGATTCATACCTATTCCCTGATCCATGATGATCTTCCTGCCATGGATAATGATGATCTTCGCAGGGGACGGCCAACCTGTCACAGGGCCTTTGATGAGGCAACGGCCATTCTCGCAGGAGATGCCCTTCAATGCCTTGCCTTTAACATCCTCGCCACTTCGGGCAGTCAAAGCCGCCATCCGGAAATCGGACTCTCCATCATGGCGGATATTGCGCGGGCCTCAGGCCCTTCCGGTATGGTGGCAGGGCAGATGCTGGATCTTGCCGCAGAAGGACAGACCCTGACCCTTCAGGCTTTAGAAACCCTTCACAGCCTGAAAACAGGTGCTCTCATCGAGGTCGCTGTTACAAGCGGTGCCCACCTTGCATCTGCGACATCCGAACAGGTTCTTGCCCTTTCTGCCTATGGTCGCTGTCTTGGACTGGCGTTTCAGGTAACCGATGACCTTCTTGATATTATGGGAGATCCCCAGGTCATGGGAAAGGCAGCAGGATCCGATATCCAGAACGGAAAGGCCACCTACCCTTCCCTTCTGGGGCTTGAGGCGGCAGCCCTCATGGCAGACCAGCTGATTCAAAAATCCATCACAGCCCTGGCAGGATTTAACGCCGGAGCGGATGCCCTCCGGGCCATCGCGGCCTATGTACTGGAACGTAAGCAATGAGTCTTATGCCCTTTTGTTTTGATGAAGGAGTATGTACCTTGGCCTTACTGGATACGATTCACTCCCCTGCGGATCTGAAACAACTGACACGGCCCGAGCTGGCAAGACTGGCCAGTGAGATTCGGTCAAAAATTATTGATGTGACTTCCCGGAACGGTGGCCATCTGGCTTCCAGCCTCGGTGTTGTGGATCTCACCCTTGCCATTCATTATGTTTTTGACTCCCCCATGGACAAAATTATCTGGGATGTGGGCCATCAGGCCTATGCCCATAAGCTGCTCACGGGCCGGGCACAGGCCTTTGAAACCCTGCGCAGACCCGGTGGCATCTCAGGGTTTCCCAGAAGAAGCGAAAGTATCCACGATGCTTTCAGTACGGGCCATTCCAGTACCTCCATTTCTGCGGGTCTGGGGATGGCCCATGCCAAGAGACTGAAGGAGGATGCCAGCAAGGTCATCGCTGTCATTGGTGATGGTTCCATGACCGCAGGGCTGGCCTATGAGGGCCTGAACCATGCAGGAGATTCCAGGGGCAACCTGCTGGTCATTCTCAATGACAATGACATGTCCATCTCCCCCAATGTGGGGGCTCTTTCCTCCTTTCTCAGCCGCACCTTTTCGGCAAAATATCTTCAGGATCTGCGGGCGGAATTCGGTAAGTTTTTGAAGTCTCTGCCACGGATTGGAGATGACGTTTATCAACTGGCCAAACGCTCGGAGGAATCCTTCAAGGCCTTTGTGACGCCGGGGATGCTGTTCGAGGCCTTCAATTTCGACTATTTTGGCCCCATCAATGGCCACAGGCTGGATCATCTTATTGATATTCTTGAAAATGTGAAAGCTATCAGGGAACCAGTTCTGCTGCATGTCACCACACGAAAGGGGATGGGGTATCCGCCTGCGGAAAAAAATCCTACCTTTTTTCATGGGGTTGCCCCCTTTGACATCAAGACCGGAGAAAAACACCCCACCCCCCCCACCCCTCCCTCCTACACGGAAATTTTTGGTGAGGCCCTCTGTCGCATGGCCCAAAAGGACTCCAGAATTACGGGCATTACGGCAGCCATGCCCGAAGGAACAGGGCTTTCCACCTTTGCCCGAAAATTTAAAGACCGTTTTTTTGATGTGGGGATTGCAGAGGGCCATGCCGTTACCTTTGCGGCAGGGATGAGCACAGAGGGCAGCCGGCCTGTGGTGGCTGTGTATTCCTCCTTTCTGCAACGTGCCTATGACCAGCTTGTCCATGATGTCTGCCTGGACGGTCATCCCGTGCTTTTTGCCATCGACAGGGCAGGCTTTGTGGGAGACGATGGCCCGACCCACCATGGTCTGCTGGATCTTGCCTATCTCCGTTCCCTGCCTGGTATGGTGGTCATGGCACCCAGAGATGAAGCCCAGCTTGTGGCCATGTTGAAAACCGGACTTTCCCTGGATGGCCCCTCTGCCGTCCGCTATCCCCGGGGAGCCGGTGTGGGCACGCCCGTTGACTGGGATTGCCCTGCCCTGCCCCTGGGCAAGGCAGAAGTCCTGCGTCAGGGAAAGGACATCTGCCTTCTGGCCATGGGACGCACGGTAGGAGCGGCTCTGGATGCAGCAGCCCTGCTTGCCCATGAGGGGATTGAGGCGGAGGTAACGGATGCCCGTTTCCTGAAGCCCCTGGATGAAAACTATCTGGAAAGTATCGGTCTTGCAGGAAAACCCCTGATCACCATTGAAGAGGGGGTTCTGGCCGGAGGCCTGGGATCCGGGGTCGTAGAATTCCTGGGAGACAGGGGATTTTTCTGTCCTGTACGACGTCTCGGGGTAGCAGATCAGTTCATGCCCCAGGGCAATCCCGATGCCCTGAGGGCTTCATGTGGTCTGGATGCGGCGGGTATCCGTGCCGCTGCCCTGGAACTTCTGGAAAGGTCTGCACAGAATGCGGTTAAAAAACTCGGCTAAAAAACGACTGGATGCCCTGCTTGTGGAACGGGGGCTGGTACAGAGCCGGGAAAGGGCCAGGGCGCTGATTCTGGCAGGAAAAATCCAGGTGGACGGTCTGCGGGTGGACAAGGCGGGAGCCCTGGTGTCGGAGCAGGCCGGAATTATCACCGATGTCCCGGATTTTCCCTATGTCAGCCGGGGGGCTCTGAAACTGGAAGCCGCACTGAATGCGCTTTTTCTGGATGTCAGGGGCATGACCTGTATGGATGTGGGGGCTTCTACGGGAGGCTTTACGGATCTCCTGCTACAGCGGGGAGCTGCCAGGGTTTTTGCCGTGGATGTGGGATACGGGCAACTGGCCTGGAGCCTGCGTCAGGATCCAAGGGTAGTCGTGATTGAAAGAACCAATATCCGCCATATGCCACGGGAAGCTGTGGATAGCGATGTGGATCTTGTCACCATTGACACCAGTTTTATTTCCCTGAGGCTGGTGGTACCTGCATGCCGGAAATTTTTAAAGGAAGATGCCCGGATTCTTGCCCTGATCAAGCCCCAGTTTGAAGTGGGGAAGGGCGAGGTGGGAAAAGGCGGTGTGGTGCGGGATACCGCACTTCAAGCCAAAGTGATAGCGGATTTACAGACTTTTTTTATTCAGGAAGGTTTTTTTGCAGGCAGAGCCATTGCCTCACCCATTCAGGGGCCCAAGGGGAATCAGGAATTTATTCTTCCCCTCTGGACCTCTGCCGAACGACAAAAATCAGAGGAACATCCGGAATTTGTAGAACCGGCGTCCCGTCCAGATCCTGCGGGATTCCAAGACGCGCCTTCTCTGCCTTCCGGTTCGCACGAGGGAGACGTATAAACGAAAACAGCTTTTTTATTTTAGGAGGATTGGATGAGCGAAAAAGCCAAATTCAAGCGGAATATCGCATTGGTCGGTCATAGCGGGTCAGGCAAGACCATCCTGGCGGAACGTCTCCTCTTTGACAACGGGCTTCTTTCCCGTATGGGCCGTGTCGAAGATGGCAATACCGTCATGGATTTTGAGCCTGAGGAAATTGCCCGCAGGGGCAGCGTTTCCACAGGTCTCCATGCCCTCTCCTGGAAAAAGCATGACATCATGCTGCTCGATACTCCGGGCAATGCGAATTTCTTTTCCGATACCCTCCTCTGCATGCAGGCGGCGGAAACCGTGATTCTTGTCATTGATGCCAATGATGGTATTCGTGTCAAGACCGAAGAAGCCATGGTCAGTGCTGCAGAACAGAAAAAGCCTGTTGTCATTTTCGTGAACAAAATGGATAAGGAACGCAATATCTTTGACCAGATTTGCATGGATGCGGAATCCATCCTGAACATCCGCCCCGTCAAGGTACAGATTCCCATCCTGGAAGGCGAATTCTGCAAAGGATTCGTGGATCTTATGACCCTTCAGGCCTACACCTTCGGCGAGGATGGCAAATCCAAAAAAATCAGCATCCCCTCTGATCTCGAAAGTGATGTGGAAAACGAACGGATGGCACTGGTGGAAGCCATTGCCGAAGCCGAAGACAGCCTGCTGGAACGTTATCTTGAAGGGGAGGAACTCAGTACCGAAGAACTGGCCTCCGGTCTGAAAAAAGCGATAACGGAACGGCTTTTTGTGCCTGTCCTCATGGGATCTGCCCTCAGCGGAGCGGCCATGGATTATTTTCTTGATTTTATTGTCCAGTCCACGCCTTCTCCCATGGACAACCCGCCCCGGATGGCCCGTAAAGGGGAAGAAGAACTGGCCATTGCCTATGATGATGCGGCTCCCTTTGCGGGCTTTGTCTTTAAAAGTGTGGTGGATCCCTTTGCCGGTCTTCTGAGTATCTGCAAGGTGGTTTCCGGAACTCTGGGCAAGGACGGTTCTTTTCTCAATGTGTCCAAGGAGGAGAAAGAACGGTACACCCAGCTCTACCAGATTGCGGGCAAGCAGCAGAAGCCCATCACCGAAGCAGGCCCCGGTGACATCGTGGCCTTTGCCAAGCTGAAAAATACCGCCACCTTTGACTCCCTCTGTGACGAATCCCGCCCCGTATTTTTTCCTCAGGCAAATCCTCTGGCTCCCTGCATGGGGTTTGCCGCCTATGCCGCCAAAAAAGGGGATGAGGATAAGATTTATGCCTCCCTTGCCCGTCTTGCCGAGGAAGACAAGGCCATCCGTCTGGAAAGAAATGCCACAACCAGTGAAATTCTTGTTTATGGTGTGGGACAGGTACATATCGAAACCATTGTGGAAAAACTCCGGCGTAAATTCAAGGTGGATGTGGCCCTCCGCACCCCCAAAATTCCCTACAAGGAAACCATCACCCGCAAGGTTCGCGTACAGGGGCGTCATAAAAAACAGACCGGAGGCCATGGCCAGTTTGGAGACTGCTGGGTTCGCTTTGAACCTCTGGGCCGTGGAGAAGGCTTCCAGTTTGTGGATGAAATTGTGGGCGGAGCCATTCCGAGACAATACATCCCGGCAGTGGAAAAGGGGCTGATAGAGGCTTCTGTCAAAGGGGTTCTGGCCGGATTTCCCTGTGTGGATTTCATGGCGGTTGCAGATGACGGGTCTTTTCATGCCGTGGACTCTTCGGAAATGGCCTTCAAAATTGCCGCCTCCCTGGCCTATAAAAAAGGGATGGAAGAAGCCAGACCCGTGTTGCTGGAACCCATCTACAATGTGTATGTCCATGCTCCCAGCGACTACATGGGGGACATCATGGGAGATCTCAATTCAAGGCGAGGCCGGGTCATGGGGATGGATACGGAAGGAAAAACAGGAACCATCAATGCCCAGGTTCCCCTTGCGGAAATCCAGAAGTATGCTCCGGACCTGACGTCCATGACAGGAGGCCGGGGGACTTTCACCTCCGATTTTTCCCACTATGAAGAAGTCCCTTCTGAAATTGCCCAGAAAATCATTGACGCGGCACAAAGGGAAGCGGAATAACCCTGTATCAGGCTTGTATGTATTTTTTTTTAAGGAAATCCTGAAAAAAAATACAATACAAGCCTTTTTCTTTACAAGACCCTGTGGCTCTGCTACGAACCTGAGCCAACAAAAGTCGATTCACTTTTTTCAATCATATCAAGTCGGGATTCTTCAAGGAAGGACGTATGCGCAGAGATATTGTTCATGTGGGTTCAGGAAAACTCACCTATGAAATCCGGGAAATTGTCGCTGTTGCCCATGAATTGCAAAAACTTGGAGTGGAAATCACCTGGGAGAATATTGGTGACCCCATTCAAAAGGGAGAAAAGGTTCCCCAGTGGATCAAGGATATTGTCCACGACCTGGTCACCGAAGATGTCACTTATGGCTATGTGGCGACTCCGGGTATCCAGGAAACGCGGGAATTCCTTGCGGAACAGGTCAATGCCCGTGGCGGATATAAGATCTGTGCCAACGACATTCTCTTTTTCAATGGCCTTGGGGATGCGGTAGCCAAAATTTTTGGTTTCCTGAAAAGAGAGGCACGGGTCATCGGCCCTTCCCCCGCCTATTCCACCCATTCTTCTGCGGAGGCTGCCCATTCCGGATATGAGCACCTCACCTATGAGCTGGATCCCGCAAACGGCTGGATGCCCGATCTTGCGGATCTGGAAAACAAGGTCAAATACAACGATTCCATCGCCGGGATTCTCCTCATCAACCCGGACAACCCTACGGGTGCGGTCTATCCCAGGGAAATGCTGGAAGCCATTGTGGCCATTGCACGGCGCTATGACCTTTTTGTCATCTGCGATGAGATTTATTCCCACATCGTCTACAATGGTGCCGAGACCTGCCATCTGAGTGAGGTTATCGGAGATGTTCCGGGGATGGCACTGCGGGGGATTTCCAAGGAATACCCCTGGCCGGGAAGCCGCTGCGGCTGGATCGAGGTCTTCAATCAGGATCGCTTCCCCATGTTTGCCACCTATATCAAGACCATCCGGGACGCAAAGATGCTGGAAGTCTGCTCCACCAGTCTGCCCCAGTTTTCCATTCCCAGGGTCATGGGCGATCCCCGGTATCCCGCCCATCTTGAGGCCCGTGCAAAAACCTTTGAGATGCGGGCCAATGAAGCGGCTGCGGCTCTGGGATCCCTCAAGGGAATTTCGGTAACGCCTGCACGGGGTGCCTTTTACATGACCGTGCTCTTTGACGAAGGCGTTCTCAACGGGAAACAGAGCCTTGCCATAGACAATCCTGAAGTACGGGCCTATGTGGAGGCCAAGGTTCAGAACGTAGAAGTTGACAAGCGTTTTGTTTATTACCTTCTCGGGGCCACGGGGATCTGCGTGGTGCCGCTGACAGGGTTCTGCTGTAAAAAACAGGGCTTCCGTTTTACCCTTCTTGAAACCAACGATGAAAAACGTCTCTGGATCTGGAAAACCATTGCTTCCAGCATTGAAAACTATCTGGCATCCGCCTGATCAGAAAAGCCATGTTTTCCAGGGTTCCGGATTTTTCCCCGGAACCCTGGTTCCGTCTTTCCAAAGGAGGGCAGCATGTATCCCCCCATTCTTCGCGAATGTATACGTACCTCCATGATCCAACAGAAAAAAGCCTATGGTCGCTGCATAGATTCCCTGGTCATGTTCCAGGCGGAACTGGAAAAGGAAATCGCGCTGATGTATGCGGACTTCAGCGCCATTCCCGTTGAAGTACGGGACATGATGCAGGATATGGGACTGCGCATGAATGCCTTTCGCAGCGCTTATAAAAAACTGATCAACGCCCAGTTCGATCACTGCATCCGAATGTTCGGAGAGGATCGGGATGGATGAAGAAGAGGTTTTGCAAAAGACCCTGCACATGGCCATGATTCTGCTGAGCCGTCAGAATCTTTCCAGAGAAGAACTGCGATACCGTCTTCTGAAAAAAGGGGCAGCGGAAGAACTGCTGGAAGCGGTTCTCGGCATCTGCATGGAGCGGGGCTATGTGGATGACAAAGAAAGGGCTTCCCAGATTATCCGGAAAGGGCTGCGTTCCGGTCATGGCCCTCTCCGCATCCAGCGGGATCTTCAGCGCTGCGGCATCCCCCTGGATATGGCTCAGACTCTTCTGGATACCGCCATGGACGCAGAAGGTTCCGGCCAGCTTGCTGCCGCAGCCGAGGGCAAACTTGCCCGAATGCGGGAAGCGGATCCTGCAAAACGACGGGCTGCCCTGTACCGCTTTCTGCTTTCCAGAGGTTTTTCTTCCTCGCAAATTACGGATTTTCTGTATTCCCTCCCCCGCGATCTCTGACTTACTACCGAGACAGTTTATCGGAAATCGGCCTCTTTCCAGGCCCGCCTGACCTCTTCTCCAATAATGCGGATACCCTTTGCCACATGTTCCGGAGCCTGCCCGTAGGTAACGCGGATACATTCCTGGCGATGGGGCCATTCCTGATCCTCAAGACCGGGGAAGAAATAATGTCCCGGCACCACCAGTACCCCCCTGGCCTTCAGTCTTTCATACAGTTCCTGACTGCTGATGGGCAGATTGCGGAACCACAGCCACAGAAAAATCGCCCCTTCAGGCTTGTGAATAAAATAATCTGTACCTTCAAGGGCTTGCTGAAACCATGCCACGGCCTGATCCGCCCGTTTACGGTAATAGGGCTTCACCACATCCCGGCTTAAGGAAATGATTTCTCCGCTTTTGACAAGATCCAGGGCCATCATGGCACCAAAACTGCCTGTGGCAAGATTCATGACAGCATTCATGCGGGAAAGGGTATGCACAACCTCCTCCCGGGCGATCACAATTCCCGTCCGCGCTGCGGGGAGGCCGAGTTTGGAAAGACTCATGCACAAAATGATATTGTCATTCCAGAAGGGGGTGGCTTCGGTAAAAATGATATCCGGGAAAGGGGTGCCATAGGCGCTGTCCAGAATGAGAGGAACCCCTGCTTCCTTTGCCATGATATCCAGGGTACGGACTTCTTCGTCGGTGAGGACATTGCCCGTAGGGTTGGTAGGCCGGGAAACACAGATGGCGGCAATCTCTTCTGTCACCCGGAGTCTGCTGAAATCCACTCCGTATTTGAAGAAAGGTCTCTCCAGAAAATCAATTCTGGGTTTGATGGCTGTGAAGAAATCCGGGGTGATACCAACATCCGCATATCCGATATATTCAGGTGCCAGGGGCAGAAGGATTTTTTTCTGCTTTCCGTTTTTGTCCGGGCCTGCGAACATATTGAAAAGGAGAAAAAACGCGGACTGGGAACCGTTGGTCAGGGCGATATTTTCCGGACCCAGCTTCCAGCCGAAACGATCCTTCAGCAAATCTGCAAGCCCCTCAATGAAGGCCTTTTCTCCCTGGGGGGGATCATAAATTCCGATCATACGCCGGGTGTCGGAAGGGGTATCGGCAATGCACCGCAGACGTTTCTGCATGGCTGCTTCCACCTCCGGAATATGGGCCGGATTGCCACCGCCCATCATGATCATATCTCCGGAACCCGCCAGAGCGTTTCCAAGATCTTCCATGAGTTGCAGAATGCCACTTTTTGCGCTGAATTTTTCCCCAAATGCCGAAAGCCGCATGATCTTTGTTCCTTATTTTTCTGATGAAACAAAAAACGCCGGAAAAACAAATTCCGGCGTTCTCTTTTCTGGGTAACTTTCCTGCTCTTCTTTCAGAATTTCTGCAAGGAAAGGGTAAAAAAATGATGGCCAGACCGTTTTTTATTCTTTTTCATTAAAACGGATCGTATCCGCCGTATCCAGAGGTTCTGAAAAGCTGGAAAAGGGAAAGGGGCGCTGATTTTCATTCAGGGATATATACCGCAGCACCCGGTAGGTCATCACAGCCAGACGATCCGCAAAATTGCGGAGAGGTTCAAGGTGTTTGAGGGTAATCAGAACCCAGACATACTGTACGCATGAAAGAAAAATCTGAAGGGTTTTTAAAAACTCCAGCACAATGAAAAAAAAGATCGTGTAAAGGAGGCGGATAACAATGTCCTTACGGGAAACAAAAAAAGTTTTTACCTGATCCATAATGGCTGTTCTCCTTTTTTAAACATAAAAACGGGGTGGGAAATCTTCAAAAATGGACTTTTCCATACAGTCTTGCGACCTTGATTGTTCGATATGCCCGGATACAAGGCAAAATCCTTTTAAAATCTTTTAGGAAAAGGCACAAGCTGAAAACACAGAAAGGGGAAATAAAAAAAACCTTTTTTTCCAAGATTGACAAAAAAAAAGCGAAAGCCTATAAAACCTGCACCATAGCCTTGGTAATGCCTGGATGGCGGAAATGGTAGACGCAAGGGACTTAAAATCCCTCGGTCGAAAGGCTGTGCGGGTTCGATTCCCGCTCCAGGCACCAGAATAAACTGTGCAAAAGGCTCCCTTCCTGAACGGATGTGGAGCCTTTTTTTCAATCTGATCCCTTTCCTGCCCCAGCCTTGCAGGCTGAGCTCTTGCCCTAATCCAAAGACCATTTCCCTGAGAGACAGGAACAGGCGTAAAATGGTGCCCCGTTTTTTCAATAATCCTGAACAGCTTGACGGATGATATCAAAAGGTTTATGTCTTGCCTCCTTGAAATGGGCACGACAGTGTTTCTGTCCTGTCCCTTCGGCAGGTGCTGTGCATGGCAGATCTTCAGAGTTTTCTGAACGAGCAGCGGACGAGCGGCAACCCGCTATAAAAATTCTCCCTCCCTTCCAATGAGGTGACCTGTGCTTTCCATTACCCGAGAGTTTCGTTTTGAGGCGGCCCATCGCCTTGCCCTTCCCCACCTGAGTCCGGAAGAAAATCACCGGATTTTTGGCCCCTGCTCCCACATGCACGGACACAGCTACAGACTCCGTGTCACCCTTTCCGGCAGCCCCGATGCCCATGGCTGGATTCTCAATTTTTCCGATTTAAAAAAAATTGTTTTCCGAGAAGTGCTGGCGGAATATGATCATGCCTGCCTCAATGAACTGCCCGATTATGCCTCGGCACTTCCCACTGCGGAAACCATGGCCCAGACCCTCTTTTTCCGGCTGAAACCCCACCTTGAAGGCCCCAATTTCCGCCTGCTTCGGATCTGCATTTATGAGACGGAGGACGCCTGGGCCACATGGGAGGAAACAGCCCATGCTTGAGGTGCATGAGATCTTTTCTTCCATACAGGGGGAAGGGCCTTTTTCCGGAAGACCCGCCGTCTTTTTAAGGCTTTCCGGCTGCCTGAAGCCCTACTGCAGCTTCTGCGATACGCCTGAGGCCCTGCTTCCCGGAGAAAAAAAATCCCTGGAAGCCCTTGAGAAAACTATTTTTTCCCATGGGGCTTCCCTCCTGGTCATTACCGGGGGTGAGCCGTTTTTACAGTGGGATCAGGGCCTACGGGAACTGGAATCCCGTATGCTGGATGCGGGAATCGAGGTGCAGTATGAAAGCAGCGGACGGGCGGGGATTCCCTCTGAGGTTCGGGGAAAGGTGGTACTTTCCCCCAAAGCGGGACAGTGGCCCTCAAACGATCTGATACAGCGGGCCTTTGCCCTGAAGCCCCTCTGGGAAGAAGATGGGGAAACGACCCTGAGGCAGATTGAAGCCTCCGGCTTTCCAGCGGAAAGGGTCTGGCTGATGGCCCTGGGAGCCAGCCGGGAAGAGCAGCTTCAACGTATGCCGAAGCTTTGGGAAATCTGCACGGAAAAGGGCTATCATTTCTGCCCGCGCCTGCATATTCTTGTCCATGATCGTAAAAAGGGCATATAGGGAGGTTTCTGATGCCGAATGCACCGGACTGTGTACTGGTTTTTTCCGGAGGACTGGATTCCACGGTTCTCCTCCATGATCTCCTGGCCAGGGGAAAAAAGGTGGCTGCCTTAAGTTTTGACTACGGTTCCCGCCACAACCACAGAGAACTTCCCATGGCTGCGGCAGGCTGTCGCAGACTGGGGGTTTCCCATCGGATTGTTTCCCTTGCCTTCATGCCGGAGCTGTTTTCCTCAGCCCTTCTGTGCACAGGCCCCCCCATTCCCGATGGGCCTTACGCATCGGAAGGTCTGGCCCAGACCGTTGTCCCCTTCCGCAATCCCATTCTCATGAGCATTGCCGTGGGCTATGCCGAATCCATCGGTGCATCCGAGGTTCTGCTGGCTTCCCACAGCGGAGACCATGCCCTGTACCCGGATTGCCGTCAGGCCTTCAACATTGCCTTTGCCGAGGCCGTCCGTCTGGGAACGGATGGCAAGGTCGGGGTTTGCTTTCCCTATGCCAACCTGAGCAAACGCCAGATTGCCGATCTGGGACGTTCTCTGGGAGTAGACTTTGGCCGAACCTGGACCTGTTACAAGGGAAGAGCCTTGCACTGCGGCCAGTGCAGTGCCTGTCTGGAGCGGGCCCATGCCCTGCGCAGGGAAGAAGGGCTGGATCCCACCCTTTATGAAGACATGGAAAAAATGCCATGAACGATCACGACCTGAGTCACCTTCCCCTGGGGCGTATCCAGAGTTTCAGTCCTCAGTATGATCCCGGCCAGCTTTGCCCCGTTCCCCGCAGTCTTGGAAGAGAGGGGCTGGGTTTCAATGCCCAGGCCCTGCCCTTTTTCGGAGAAGATATCTGGAACTGCTGGGAACTGTCCTGGCTGGATCAAAGCGGCAAACCCCACATTGCGGTGGCAGAGCTGCGTGTTGCCGCAGACAGTCCCTTTCTTGTGGAATCCAAATCCCTGAAGCTTTACCTCAACAGCTTCAACATGACCCCCATGGATTCTGCGGAAGCGCTGCGGGACTGCATTGCAAAGGATGTTTCTGCTGTCTGTGGCACACAGGTTCAGGTGTGTCTGTGGATGCCGGAGAACTTTGGGGTTCTGGCACCTGCGGCTCCCCTGGGAAGCTGTCTGGACACCCTGCCCTTTGACAGGAATATGCCTCCTGCACCCTGCCTTCTGCAAGGGGACGAAAGGAGATCTGAAGCCCTTTTCTCCCGCCTCCTGCGGAGCCGCTGTCCGGTAACGGATCAGCCGGACTGGGCCACGGTGCAGATCCGCTATACGGGAAGAGCCATCTGCCCCGAAAGCCTTCTGCGCTATATTGTCGGCCTGAGGGAGCATTCCGGTTTTCATGAATCCTGTGTCGAAACCCTTTTTTCCCGGATCCTGAAAAGCTGCCATCCCGAAAAGCTTCTGGTCTCCGCCCGGTTTACCCGAAGAGGAGGCATTGATATCAATCCATGGCGGAGTACCCATAGGGAAGAAATGCCCAATTTCCGGGATTTCCGCCAGTAAGTCCCCTGCCTATGTTTCCCTGTCCTCCCCTTTCGGACACTGTCCTGTGGGATCAAAGAGGTAACCAACGGAACGGATGCTTTTAAAGAACCGGGGTTTTCTCGGATTCTCTTCGAAATAACGCCGGAAACGCACCAGAAAATTATCCACCGTCCGGGTGGCAACGGGACTGGCATAGCCTAAGGCACGGGTCAGGATGGCTTCCCGGCTCACGGGCTTGCCCGGATTTTCAGAAAAGTAGCGTAAAATACGAATCTCCTGATCCGTAAGGGCCACCTCTTCTCCGTCCACTTCCGCCACCCTCCGTTCCCAGTCGATGCGGTTGGCCCCAAAGAAAAAATCCAGACTGTCCCCCTGCGTTGTCATTTCTCCTTTTCGCTGAAGGAGTCTTGCCACGCGCAGCTCCAGCTCCTGCACATCAAAGGGCTTGGCCATGTAATCGTCACAGCCCCGTCTGAGTCCGGCCTTGCGATCCTCCACCTCTCCTTTGGCCGAAAGGATGAGGATGGGAAGGAAGGTGTCTTTTCTGCGGATCTGCTCCAGTATGCGGAGTCCATCCATATCCGGCAGCATCCGGTCCAGAATGACCAGATCCACGGTCTCCCTTTCCAGAAGGGCCAGCCCCTCCTCACCCGATGCCGCGCACAGCACCCCATAGCCCCCCAGGTAAAGATTCAGGCGAATCCCTTCCCGCAGATGCAGTTCATCTTCTATCAGCAGAATTGTCTGGCTCATCCTTTGTCACCCTCATCCGCAAGCGGCAGTTTTATGGTGAAGGTGCAGCCCTTTCCGGGGCCTTCACTTGCAACGGTGATACGCCCTTTGTGCATGCGTACCACATGGTCGGCAAGGTGCAGTCCAAGGCCTGTTCCAGGAATTTTCCCCTGGGGCTTCACCCTGTAAAATCTTCGGAATACCCGTTTCAGATCTTTTTTTTCAAGTCCGATGCCGTTATCGGAAAAGTGCAGCAGTACAGCCTTTTTATTTTTTTCCAGCCGCACGTGCATGGTGGGTTCCGCTGCTGTGTTGTACCGCAGGGCATTTTCCATGAGATTGGCAATCATCATGGAAAAAAGTCCCGGATCCACGGGATAAAAAAATCCATCCACCGGAGCCTCCAGGCGAAGGGTCAAGCCTTCAAAACGGGGATGTTCCCGGTGTATGACAGCAATTTTTTTCAGAAGATCCAGTTTTTCCAGTCCCAGGGGGGCCATCCCGCCTTCGATGCGGGCGAGACTGAGAATCCTTTCAATCTGCTCGGAAAGACGTTCCGTATCCAGCTTCATATATGTAAGATAACGGATACTCTCCTCGCGGGGCAGTTCATGATTTAAAAAAGTATCCAGATAAAGCCGGATGGAGGCTACCGGTGTTTTCAGCTCATGGGTGAAACTGCGGATAAAGCGACGCTGCATCCGGTAGAGGGACATGGCCTTGCGATAGTAAAAGTAGATGACCATCAGGCCCACGAGGATCAGCCCCACAAGAATGGAAAGGGTGAGTACCACACTCACCGTTTCCGGAGCCATTACCGTATACCCCTCCATATTCAGGTTGCGGGTAAGATCCATCAGACCGGAGCGTACCGCCATAAACCATCGAATATAGAGATAAAGGGAAATGGCCAGGGCCGTTACGGACACGAGCATGACCAGCATGGTATTCCGAAGACTTCTACGCAGCCTCACACAGCCCTCCAGGTTCCACCCTTAAGGGCGGAAGGCTTCAGGAAAATATTTTGTACACATAATTTAATCGACAGCCCTCTGTGTTTCTGGCATATTCCGAAGATATACGCACTGAAAAACGTAAGCCCCATCCCTTAAATCTTTCATCCAAGAGGACTTCCATGCATATTCCAGAGGCCATGATCACCGGAGCCATCTGCCCTGTCACCTCCATACCGGCAACAGGTCTTGTGGATACCCTGTTCTGTCTGATGCTGGGGATGGTCATGGTCAAGGGGCTTCAAAAATTTTCCATATCCCGACGGACAAGGAGCTGAACCATGAGCGAGGACATCTACCGAGAGCTTCAACAATACCTGCACCAGCTTCCCTGTGGTTTTCCCGAAGGCCCGAAGGGCACGGACATTGCCCTCTTAAAAACCATGTATACCCCCGAAGAAGCGGCCCTCTGCCTGAAGCTCACTCCCGAAGGGCAGACCGCCGAGACCATTGCCCGCCAGTATGGCGGGGATGGAGAGACTGTCCGGGCCATGCTGGACGCCATGGCCACCCGGGGACTGCTCTTCCGCATCTGTGTGGATGGGGTCTATCACTATGTGCTCATGCCCTATGTGGTGGGAACCTTTGAGTTTCAGCTCAACCGGCTTTCTCCGGATTACAACAAGGCCCACAACCGCTACATGATGGATGCCATGGGCATGGAGGTCTTTGGTGGCAAGACCTCCCAGTTCCGTATCCTGCCCGTGGAAGCCGCCCTTGAAGACACCCAGACCATCATGCCCCATGAAAAAATACGGCGTTATATTGAAGAGGCCCGCCTCATTGCCGTGAGTGACTGTCTCTGCCGCAAAAAAGCCCGGGCCGAAGGCCGGGGCTGTGCGCATACCTTAAGGGCCTGTCTCAGCCTCAACGAGTTTGCGGAATTTTACCTTGAGGCGGGAATGCCCACGGAAATCATTTCCAAGGAAGCCGCCCTGAAACTCATGGAGGACTGTGAGAAGGAAGGTCTGGTGGCCCATACCCAGAATGCCAAAGACGAGGTCTGCTATATCTGCAACTGCTGCGTCTGTTCCTGCGGGATCTTTTCCACGGTGGCACGCTTTAATCTGCACAGCCAGATCGTCCGGGCCTCCTGGCAGTGCCGGATTGATCCCGAGACCTGCACCGCCTGTGCGGCCTGCATGGAGCGGTGCATTTTCAATGCCCTTTCTCCGGGAGAGGACGGGAAGATGCATGTCAGCAAGGGAAAATGCATGGGATGTGGCCTCTGCAAAAGTGCCTGTCCCTCCGGAGCCATCTCCCTTGTCCAGCGGGAGGAAAGGTTTCAGCCCGATGTTCCGGAAGATCCTCAGGAAATGTATGACCGGATGCAGACAGAAAAAAACCGGCCCCTGCGTATGCTGTCCATGAAAAACCTGAAGGCGGATATTCTCGGAAAAAACAAATTCCCTTTTTAAGCCACCCCCCTGAAAAACAGAAAATGGAATACTTACGGTTTCAGGGGCTGCCCCCCCCCGACACCCCAGGAAGATCTCCGGCAATCCGTCACAAAAGGGGTCTCCTCCGTACCGGTTCTCTGACAGGAGGACCCCCTCAGCCTTGATGGAAAGGAACCGTCCGTATGATTCCAAAAACCCTTCTCTACCGGATCTATGGGGAAAGCCTCGCCGTCATCATGAATCTCCAGCAGAAACGGATCTTTTTTTTGCAGAAGGAGGCCCTTGGTTTCTGGGAAAGCCTGCACGGAAAGGCCGTCCCTGACGAAAAAGACCTTCGCAGCCCCTTTTTTCCGGCCCTTCTGGAACTCGGCCTTGTGGAAAGGCCCGCCTCTTTCCCCGCTGTCAGTGATCCAAGGTGCCAGTCCTCCCCGGAGACCATGGAAGTGGACATGGCCGCCCTCACCCTTTTCGCCTTCAAAAACCGCATCCCCATCAGCGGCCACTTTGAACTCACCGGACGCTGCAACCTGCGCTGCCGGCACTGCTACTGCCTCTTTCGCAATGAAAAAGACAGCCTGAATACCCTTGAGGTCTTTGCCATTCTGGAAAGCCTGAAAAAAAGCGGGGTCTTCGGTCTGGTGCTTACGGGTGGTGAAATTTTCATGCGAAAGGACATCCTTGATATTCTGGCCTGGCTGGACAGGGAGCGCTTTGTCATCCGCATCAACACCAACGGCACCCTTGTGGATGAAAAAACCGTGCAGACCCTTGCGGGTTTTTCCAACATCCACCGCATCCACGTCAGCCTTTACGGCGCAGAAGAAGGGGTACACGACGCCATCACCCGATCCCCGGGAAGTTTCCGCAAAACCCTCCGCGCCCTGCATCTCCTCCGGGAAGCGGGCCTTGATCTGCGTATCAACTGTTCCGTCATGAAATCCAATGTGGACAGCTACACGGACATCGCCACAAAAATCGGAGACCCCATGGGCGTTCCCGTTCATTTTGACGCGGAAATTTTTCCGAAAGATGATGGCGGCACGGAAAATCTTGCAGAGCGCATTGAAACCCAGGATCTTGCAAAATTTATGGAAAAGCGGGAAAAAAAGAAGGGGGAAAGGCAGAAACTCTGCAAGGCGGGATTTTCCTTTTTCGCCATTTGTGAGGACGGCTCCCTCTATCCCTGCCTCAAGATGAAACGTTTTTACCGCAACCCCCTGGGCAATCTGAAAGAAGATGCCTTCGATCAGCTGTGGCACAGCTCGGAACCTGTTCTGCACATCCGCAAAACCCTTGAAAACAAACTCAGGGAATGCGACATCTGTGACCTGGGTCTGTAACTCACCCCAAAAGGAGGACACCATGAAAGTAGATCTGAACATCACCTGCTCCATGGATGAGGTACTGAAGGCTCTGGGAACCGCGCTGCCGCCGGAGGGCGGCCTGCAAATCCTTGTGACGGGAACAGAAGACAAGTTCTTCATCGGCGGCGGGTGCGAGGCCTATGTCACCCCACCGGGACATACCCTTCCCGCCAACATTTCCGTATGTATGCAGAGTCCGCCGCCCGGCCTGGAATAAAAAGGCCCCATGACCCCAAAGCCCCGGATTCCCTTACAGAACAGGACACCATGGAAAAAATCGGCGCACCATCCTTAGGACGCACCATCTTCAGTTCCCTCATCCGGCTCCTTGCTGCCGTCCTCTGCCTCATGGCCGCTTTTTTCCTTTTCAGATGGGGCTTTAACGAGATGCGGGAAGCCCGGCAGATCGACCGTTTTCCCCTGACTCCCATTGAAGCCCTGTCAGAGGGAGCCTATGCCATTCGGGGCAAAGCCCTTTCTGAAACACGCATCTATCAGGCGCCCTATTCCGGAACGGATGTACTCTATATCCGCTACCGGCTTGAAGAAACCTACAAGGATTCCGATGACACAAGCCGGGTCAGGGTTCTGGAAAGCGGTGAAAAACAGGGACGGTTTCTGCTGGAAGATTCCAGTGGCCGGGTTTCTCTTTCGACGGAGCATCCCGGGAACATGACTGTTTCCATTCCAATGAGCTACAAAAGAAAAAAAGGGGATCTTACCTACATGGAATGGGCCATCCATGAGGGTGATCTCCTGAACCTTCTGGGCGAATACGATGCCGACAAGAAGATTTTTACGTTTTTCACCGAAAAATCCGGTATCCCTCCCCTGCTCACCACAACATCCCTTCAGTCTGAAGGGGGGCTGTATCTTTTCAGCGTATCCATCCATATTTCTTTGGCCTCAGTGCTTGTGGCCCTTGCCATTGGCCTTTTTCTCACGGCTGTACGGGTTCACCGTTTCTGGGTATATGTGCTTTTCATGTCACTGGGGATGGTCGGTGGCCTTACTGCCATAGGGATGGTTCACCTGAAGGAAGACTGGAAAACGGCTGCTGCATCCTATCAGCAGCGTTACCGAAGCATTCAGGCCGCTCCTTCTTCTGCCCGCCGTACGGATCTCTATGCCATGCGTCTGCTCATAGAGAAAAACAGCCTTCAGTGGCCGGATCGCCCCCTCTTCCTTGCCCTTGCGGATAAAATGTTCCCCTTGCCCGAAGGGCTGCTTCCCGCAGAAAAAGAAAGGGCCGCAGCCCTGGTCGCCACCATGCGCAGCAGTTATCTGGATTCTTCATGGATGGTTTCTGTTTTCAGTCTTCTGGGGGTGTTTCTGGGAGGGCTTTTCTTTTTCAGAAGTTTTCAATCCATCAAGAGAAAACGCCTCATTGAACATATTCCAACGGCAAAAAGTCAGGGACTCAGTTATGGTCTTGCAGAGTTGAAGGGATACATCCGCGTCGATCATGAGCTTCCCCACATCCAGAGCCAGCTCAAGGGAAAGGACTGCGTTGCCTACACCTACAAGATTGAAGAACAGAAGGACAGCGGGGACAATAAAAACAAATGGGTAACCGTTGCCAGTGGTGGAAAACGGACCGATTTCTGGCTGGAAGATGCGGAAGGCAGGGTAAAAATCATCCCTGAAAACGCGGAAATGGAATTTCCAGGGAAATACGTGCAAACCAGGGGAGTCCGCCGTTATACAGAATACTGGATGCCGGTAAACATTCCCATTTACTGCATCGGGTTTGCCGGTCTGGACGGGCTTTGCAGTGACCAGCTCACCCTGCAGCAAGGAAAAAACGGAGGGGATTTTTTTTTCATCAGCCACAGAAAGGAAGAAGATCTTCTGATTTCCATGTCTTCCCGAAGCTTTTTTCTCTCCTCGCTGGGTCTTGGTGCCGTGCTCTTCGCCTGCACCACACTCTGGTCCGGTCTCGGCTGGCTGACTCCGGGAGCCCTCTTTAAACTCTCCCTCGCCGTACCCCTCACCCTTCTCACCTATACCCTTATCCTGCACTACAATGATTTGATTTTTCTTAAAAACCGGGTGCTCAAAACCTGGAGCGATATTGATACCATCCTCCAGAAACGGGCAGATCTCTGGCCCCAGCTTCAAAACATCGTGCAAGCTGCCCTTCAGCATGAAAGGGAACTCCTGACGGCCATTGCTGCCCTGCGCTCCCGCCCGACCCTGGACGAAGGCGATGCGGAAAACGCGGACCGGATGTTAAACGAAGAAAAAGCGGTTTCTCAGGCCTTTTTTGCACGGCTGGAGACCTTTCCGGAACTCAAAAACCAGAGCCTGGTGCAGCAGTTCAGTGAAGAAATCCGGAAAACCGAAAACTACCTTGCCCTTCTGCGTCAGGGATATTCGGACAGTGTGGCAATCTACAACACCCGTATCCAGTCCTTTCCGGATCTGATTCTGGCCCGACTCTTCGGCTTTACAGCAAAAAAGCCCTTTACCTCCCTGAAGCCATAGCCCTCAGCGAAGGGCCTCCAGGCGCTCTTCCAGCAGGGGATGGGTAGACAGATACTGCTGCCAGGAAGAGCTGTTTTTTATCAATCCCTCTTTTTCATGCAGATTGATGAGCAGCCTTGCAAAACCCTCACTGCTTTTTCCTCTGGCATCCAGCCAGGCCATGGCATAGGCATCCGCCTCCCTCTCAAACGCTCTGGAATAGGCCAGCTCCGACATCAGGACAGGCAGCCCCATGAAAAGCTCGGCGATGCCACTGCCATCCCCCGTCACTCCCATGATGACAACGGTGAGAAGGCTGTCCTGAATCACCCGTCTTGCCGCATGGCGATACCGTCCATGTCCGGCCTCATGGGCCAGAACCCCCTCAAGGCCATCGGGATTGCCCTCCCCCAGCGCAAGCAGTTCATCCGTCACCACAATGATATTGCCGGGAAGCGCCAGGGCATTGGCACCGATACGCCCCCCTTTGCGGAACAGAAGGCGCATTTCCGGATGGGCCTCCCAGAGCGCGGCAAAGGTTCTGTGAAAATCCTCCTGGGCCTCAGGGGAAAGGCCGGACGGTGCAAAAAACATCTGATCCAGACTTTTCAGTGTGCTTTCACCCGCATGATCCAGAATACTGGCAGGCAGGCGAAAAGCGACCTCCCTCGCAAGAATGGGCGCACCATGGTAAAAAACCAGAACAAGGGCTGCCAGCACCAGAAAAAAAGTGACGAGGGCCAGAAACCACCGGGATTCCAGAGTATGCAGGAAATGCCAGAAAACGCCCCTTCCCTGATGGGTTTGCAGGGCATGGACAGCTTCATGATCCCGTGTTTCAAAAACACCGCCGCAGGGGAAACGAAAGGTTCGGGCGGTCTGTCCCAGAGGAGGCGAAATAACGACAACGTGCAAAAGGGCTTCGGCAAAAAGCAGCCCCTTTTCTCCCTCCACACGCAACAATCCGACTTCGGTCAGAAACAGAAGCTCAGCCGGTCGTTCCATGGAGGACTTGCCATCATAAAAAACACCAGAAATTCCCATCAGAACCCCAGATCAAAATCAAGGAAGTCCGCTGCTTCTTCCCCGAGGGAAGCCACCTTCTTTTCTTCTCCTGCAACAAAGGCATCAAGAGAGCCTGTTGCAAGAAGGGCCATTTTCTCTGCCCTGTAAGAGGCAATTCTCACTTTGGCCCAGGGATGAAAAAAGCCCAGCGTCAGGACGGTAAGAAGAGAATTGACCCCAAGAATCAGCATATACTCAAACACCATAAGCCGGGCTTCAAAGCTGTGGGATGAAAGACGGACCGCATTGAACAGAATATTGGTGCTGTTCACGGCATACCAGGCCAGGACAAAGAGATAGAGAACCGCCATGGGTAAAAAAAGCAGCAGGGGCATGAGATAGGCCGTACCGGCCATAACTACAAGGGCAATGAGAAAAGGAGGAAGCAGGCTGAGGAACATCCTGTAATAGGCTTTGGGAGTGTTGTTGAAATCAAAGGCGGTTTTTCCGTAGGCACTGGCAGTCACGAGGTACTGGTGCTGTTTGAAAACCGCATGGGGCCACAGAAGGCCAAGGGTCAGCATTCCGGCAAGGGGCCAGAGGATATACGCCTTGGCAGCTCCCCATACCGTACCGTGAAAGGCAAAGCGGATATTGCGGTAGCTGGAATTCCTTGCGTTAAAAACAAGGGAACGGACAATAATCCATGGAAAAAGCAGCAGAAATAAAATGGAAAAAACAAAAGATGCCATGGGATAAAGCTGTTCCAGCAAAAAGGAAAATCCCAGAAAGCCAACAACCAGAATACGTCCGAAAAGAATTTTTACGGGGTCTGCCAGATAATCAAAATTTCTGCCATTGAGATGGGTGTTGAGATAAAAATAGCGTTTTCGCCTCACCTTGGCCCAGGCAGAATAAATCCCCAGAGTGACAATGGAAAGCAGCAGGTTGACAATCCAGATACGAAAATATTCCCCGCCCTTGCCCTGAAAAGAAAAACGCAGACGCTCAGATCCCGTGGCATGACCGGAACCTTCCATGTTTTCCCCCGTTCCCTGGCCTCCACCTCCCCCATCCGCGGCCCCACCCATCATTGCCTGCGCATCATCCATTCTGGCCTCCAGAGAAACATCCAGACCCGCCTGACGCAAAGCGGCAGCATAGGTTTCCGCAGCTTCCGGTGTCAGATCTTTTTTGAGCACGGTTCTCGTGGTGGATAAAACACTTTCCGCCACAGATCTTTCAAGACCAAACATCCGGGAAAACCTGTCCACAACAGTTTCTGCATCAAAACCCGGTAAAAGTTTTCCATGAAAAACCACGTCAAAACGGATCTCTGTCATGGGGAGCATTCCTTTCGTCGGAGAATGGGGAAGGTAAGGTCTGGCAGGATGCAGACGGACATTCCTGTGGCGGAAGCGTCCGTCTGCAAATACAGGGTGGGGACTGATGCACAGAATCAGCGCATACGCTTGTTGCGTTTATGCTGCTCGATGAAAAGTTTGGTACGTCCATAAGGCCCGAAACGCTGATCTTCTGTCCGGATATGTTCCACCAGCCATTTTGCAAGATAGGCAAGGGATTCATCCTTGAGATCCTCTGGGTCATCGGAAACCATACGCCGCAGGTTCAGGGTTTTCCGTATAAAGACCTTATGCAGTTTGCGGTGTTCCGCAAGCTCCGGATACCCCAGCTGCTGCATGATTTTTTCTTCAATGCCAAAATGAATACGCAGGCCTTCCCCCAGCTCATTAAGCAGGTCAAAAAGAACCCTGGGTTCTGCCTTCTCTTCATATTTCTGGTAAATTTTATTGATGTGCTCCGCAATTTTCTGTTTCTGCTCATCAATCTGCTGCACGTGGATATTCAAATCCTCTTCCCAGACCATCCGTTCCATGGCACCTCCCGATTCGAAAACACCGGCGCAAGAACCGATGTTTCTTTACAATTTATGCACGGCGGTCGGCCGGCATGTTCTGTTTGATACCCTGTCATCTCCCTGCAATACACCCCTGACTGAAAGGCCTATCAGGAGGGCTGCATCCTTATCACGGGCAAGATGGGGGAACAATAAAGGACATTTCCCCTGTTTTCCGCATACGCATGGGTACCTGTATGTGAATACGGGTTCCCGCTCCAGGGAAAGACTGCATTTTCATTTTTCCTGATAAAAGTGCCACACGCTCTTCCATGCTGCGCAGCCCCATACGTTTTTCCCGAAGGGCTTCTACCATACGCAGCTCTGGCTGAAAACCCTGTCCGTCATCCTCAATGCGCAAAATAATATGGGGATGGGAGGCCACAAGCCGCACCGTCACCCGTTTGGCGGCAGCATGTTTGCGTACATTGCTCAAGGCTTCCTGTAACAGTCTGTACAGATTGATTTCCGTATCAAAATCCAGATCCAGGGCATCCAGTCCTGCCGAAGAAAAATCCACCTGAAGACCATGCTTGTTGCGAACATCTTCACAGTAGACAAAAAGGGTTCGGACAAGTCCCAGGGCATCCAGGGTGGGAGGACGCAGATCATAGGCCAGATCCCGAACGGCCTGAATGCTGTTTCCAAGGGTGCGGTTCAGCACCTCAGCCTTCTGGCGCAGGCTCTGGGGAACATCCTCCCAGGCACCGAAAAGATTCTGTGCCATGATTTTCAGGGTGGCCAGATCCTGGGCTATGTGGTCATGCAGATCCCTGGAGATTTTCTGTCTCTCGGTTTCCTGGGCACGGATCAGATCCTGGGTAAGGATCTGTATGCGCTGCTCCGCTGCTTTCAGACGGGTGATATCCCTTCCCGTGCACAGCACACTGATTACCTGACCTTCCCCCGACCATTCGGGGACAAGCCGCCAGTCATAGACTTTTCCGTCTTCATCGTCAGAACAGGCACAGGTAAAATCACGGGCCAGCCCCTCTTCAAAAACAAGGGGGAGCTGCTGTATCATAATGTTACAGAAATTTTCTTCAAAACCCGCATCCCAGATACCGGTATTCTTTATTGTTAAAGGATTGAGACCGGAAATCCGGGCAACGGAGGTATTCACAAAGACCAGAGAAAGGTCTCTGGAAAACCGCATAATAATATCCGTGGAATTTTCCGTAAGCGCTCGGAAGGTTTCTTCCCTCTGCACCAGATTTCTTTCCACGCGGCGACGGTCTTCAATTTCCCGAAGCAGTTTTTCATTGGTGCGGGAAAGCTCTTCCGTACGATCCAGAACACGCTGCTCCAGTTCATCACGGGATCGTCTCAGAGCACTTTCAATGCGCTTGCGATCACTGATATCCCGCATGGAACCAATAATCCGCAGGGGGGTTGAGGTTTCATCCCGGATCAGTTCCGCATTGAGGGAAAAATCCCGTATCCTGCCCTCCCTGTCCCTGAACTGTAACTCAAAATCCTGAACCCTTCCTTCCTCTTTTATTGCGGGAAACAACAGGTTCCTTGCCTTGTCCGCATTAACACAATAGTCAAAAAAATTTCTGCCAATGAAATCTTCTCTGGGATAATGGTACAGCTTTTCGATGGCCGGACTGACTTCCAGCACCTTGCCGTCCATGTCACTTTCATAATAAATATCCTGAATATTATAAAAAATCCCACGGTATTTCTGTTCACTTTCTTCAAGAAGCCGGGTGGCTTTCCGCCACTCCGTCACGTCCCTGAGGGTACCATAAATCCGGACAGGCCTGTTCTCAGCATCCCGTTCCAGAACACAATTCAAGGATCCCGTATAGATACTGCCGCAACGGGTACGAAAATCCACTTCGAAATCCCGCATCTCTCCATAGGTCAGAAGACAGTGCACAATCACATCTTTTTGGGTTGGATCCGCATAAAACTGATGAATTTTCTGACCGATAAACTCTTCACGGCTGTATCCGGTAAAAGCAAATACTGCGGGGCTGACCTCCACAACGGTTCCGTCAAACCGAACCTCACAATAAATATCCCTTATATTTTCAAATATTTTATAGTATTTTTCCCGATAGGACACCAGGTCTTCAAGGGTATTCTGATACTTCCGGGCGAGACAAACCTGATCCCATGCCCTGCGCAGCCCATAGAGGAAAAAAAAGAAGGCAGACAGGGCAAAAAAAGCCTTCGTCCCCGTATGCTCCGGCCTTAATCCCCAGCTGTGGAGAACATCCGGAAACTTCCAGAAATAAAAAAAAAGACTGCACAGGATGATTCCGGAAAAAGCATAAAAAAAATCCGTCAGAATCCTTCTGCATGAAGGCTTCTTCAAAAAATGCCAGAGTGCTGCCATGGAATCAGGCAGAAAAACCATGGCTAAAGAATTTCCACTTCCGAGGGCGTCAGGATATCTGCACCCTTTGCGTCACTGAATACGGGCATACGGATTCCCTTGGCCCGCCAGCCCCTGTGCCGCAAAACCCCCTGAAAGGGCGGTTCTCCGGCAACCCTTCCCACAAGTTTTGTGCGGGAAGGCTCAAATCCCTTGGGAATCGTGACCCGTGTCCCCTCCTCCTCTTCCATGACGGGAGCCATATCAAGATACCGTGCCAGCACTTTTCGGCCATTTTCATGTACAGGCCGCACCGCAGCCCCAATCTGATCGTCTTCATACAGATCCAGATCCTCTGCAAAAAAATCCAGAAGCCGGGCTTCCGTCTGAAATGCAGACAGCAGATACAAAAAAGTTCGCTGATCCCGTGCCTTTCTCGCCTCAGAATCTTCCTCTCCTCTGGAAACAGCGGGCTTTATCACCTTCTCCTGAACCTTGAATGGCTTTTCTGGAAGCAGCTTTTTCAGGAATAAGGACGTCACAGCCCGAAAAAGAAGGGCTGCCAGAAGACCTGTCATGGCTCCCATATGGGGAAAAAGAGGAACAAAGGGTTCCAGATTTTTGTCCAGAAGCCCGAAATCCGGTGACATCAGCGAAACAAACCAGCCGGAAAGCGTAAAAAGGGGAATGAAAAAAACAAGGGCAAGCCAGAAGATACGTCTTGAAAGCACAGCGGATGGGTTCACAATTTCTCCTTGAAAATATCGGATATTTTTTAGAACAAACAGGTCATGACAGGCTCAGAGGATCCATTGGGTATTCCCCTTTCGGAGAATACATATTTTTTGTCCGCTTTACAGGTCTTTTTCAAGCTGGAGACTTTCAAACAGCAGCCTTTTGCCAAAAGCACCAAGCCGTGATATAGCTGCTGCCTGAATTTTGAAATCCCAATCCCATCTCCCGGACAAAAACAGCCTGTTTTCATACCCGAAAAAACAGCGTGAAACAAGGAAGTACACATATCATGAAAATCATGGATCAGAACAGATCCTATATCAAAAGGGATACCTTTGATTTTGAAATCGGACATCTGAAGCAAAGCCCCTGTCTCCATTGCACAGAAAAAGACAGACTTCCCGCATGCATGAAGGCCTGTCCGGATCTGCATACAATCCAGTCCATGCTCGCCGCAGGGATCAGCCTGAGCCGCAGCGAAGAAAACTGATACCGGACAGGGGATACGGACTTTCAGGTCTTGTCATCTGAAGAAGGTTCCGGACTTTCTGCTTTCCGACCGTAAAAACGCCACTCTTTATTGACTATCAGCCTTGCCCCCCGGTTGAAGGTAAAATAGGCACTGGCCCATTGCAGCACCACAAAAAGCCTGTTTTTAAAGCCTGCCAGAAAGTAGATATGAATAAACAGCCAGGTCAGCCAGGCCAAAAATCCTGAAAACCGGATCTTTCCCGCCTCCACAACGGCCCGGCTGCGGCCGATGGTCGCCATTTGTCCCTTGTCAAAATACGTGAACTCCTTACGGGGTTTTCCTGCAATATCCTGGAGGATACTGGCAGCGATGTGACGTCCCTGATGCATGGCCACAGGAGCCACTCCCGGCAGGGCTTCATCGGCTCCTTCGGGCATGAAGGCCGCCTGATCTCCTCCCACAAAAATTTCGGCGTGTCCGTCCAGGCTGAGGTCTCCCTTCACAGGAACCCTGCCCAGCCAGTCCAGAGGTGTACCGAGGCTCTTGTTGATCTCCGCAGCCACAATGCCTGCTGCCCAGATCACCGTCGCCGCCTGTACACGCTCCCTGCCAATATCCACCCCATCCCTGTCAATGCCGGAAACCTTTTTGGAGGTCCAGACCTGCACCCCGAGGCTTTCCAGATCCCGTGTGGCCCTGGCCGAGAGCTGTGGGTGATAGGCCGGAAGAATGCGCTCTCCGGCTTCCACAAGAATTACCCGTGTCAGTTTTGGGTCGATATTTTTAAAATCCTTTGAAAAGGTATAACGGCTCATTTCACCAATGGCACCGGCAAGTTCCACACCTGTGGTTCCGCCCCCAACCACCACAAAGGTGAGCTGTTTCATTTTTTCTTCAAGGTTTCGGGTGCATTCCGCACGTTCAAAAGCGTACAGAATCCTCCGCCTGATTTCTGTTGCCTGCTCCACAGTCTTCAGACCCGGTGCCAGAGGTTCCCACTCTTCCTTTCCAAAATAGCTGTGCTGTGCCCCGCATCCGAGAATCAGATAATCATAGGCGAGGGATCCAATACTGGTCTCCAGTTTTCTGGCCCCAATGTCCACGGAAAAAGCCTCGGCCTGCAAGACCTGGACATGCGGATAACCGGACAGAAGACCCCTCAGCGGTGCTGCAATTTCCGCAGGACTTAAACCAGCCATGGCTACCTGGTACAGAAGGGGCTGAAAGAGGTGGTAATTTCTCTTATCAATGAGAGTTACTTCCACCTTGCCAGACCTGCCCAGAACCTTGGCAGCATTCAGGCCCACAAAGCCTCCGCCAACAATGAGCACTTGTTTCATAAAGTTATTTTTATCCTTTCCGTCCTGAAAAACAGGACTTTTCACCCAAGATATCTGTCGCATGAAGCACCGGAAAAATCGTATCCTTTTTTATCAGAACATGCAGCACTCCGTTTTTGCAAAACCATAAAATTTGTGTATTCTTGGGTCTGTGAATCCATATGCGACCCCAGGGGATCCTGCAGAATGTTTCTTTACGGGGACATCTGATATCCGGACACTGCGGATATGATTCCTGGCAGAATACTTTTTCCGACCCATCTCTGCAAGGCGGAACACGGCATGCAACACCTCCTTTCTCTCATCCAGCAACTGATTTCTTTTCCCACCCTTGCGGAAAGGCCTGATGAAATCAAACGCTGCACGAATTTCATACGGAACCTCCTGAAAAAAAACGATGTCCCTCATGAAGTGCTGCACATTGAGGATTCCCCTTCCATTCTGGTAACACCTGTTCCTGAAAAATGCCCCATCCTTCTCATCAGCCACATGGACGTGGTCGCAGGATCTGACAGACTGTTTGTTCCCCGCATTGAAGGTGGTTATCTCTGGGGACGGGGGGCTGTGGATGATAAATACGCCATTGCCCTTTCCCTTTTTCTCCTTTTCAAAAAGCGGGAGAGCCTGAGAAAGGCGGGGCTGGATCCCCAGAATCTCCCCTTTGGCCTGCTCATCACCTCGGATGAAGAAAGCGGTGGAGAACGGGGAACTGCGGCCATTTTACCCCGGCTTTCCTGTGATTTTGCCATTGTGCTGGATGGGGGCAGACCCGAAGAAATCGTTGTCCGACAAAAGGGGATTCTGCGCTTAAGACTGGAAGTAAAGGGAAAAAGTGCCCACGGTGCACGACCCTGGCTGGGAAAAAATGCCCTGGAAGGACTGATGGAGGATCTGATGCGTATCCGGCCTCTCTTTGACGGAAAGAATTCGGATCACTGGGAAAAAACCCTGAACATTGGCCGCATGGAAGGCGGAAGATCCGTGAACCAGGTACCGGATCAGGCCTTTGCCCTTCTCGATATCCGTTTTACGGAAAAGGAAAATCCCGCAGAAATTTTTGAAGAAATGAAAAGGGTACTCCGCCATGGCGCTCTGGTGCAGGAAAGTCTTGATCCGGTTTTTACCGCGGGTGCCTCCCCCTACCTGGATCTGCTCACCCAGGCCCTTCCCGATATCCGCCTGGGACAGGAACATGGAGCCAGTGATGCCCATTATCTTTCAAAAAACGGTATCCCCGGTATTGTCTGGGGGGCGGACGGGGAAATGAGCCAGCACTCCGATGAGGAGCGGCTTCGTCTGGATTCCCTTGCTGCCCTGCTCCATCACATGCAGGTTTTCCTCGACCTCTGCCATGAACGAAAGGGGTTTCTTCCATGAAAGACCCTTTTTTTCCGGACTGGATCGCCTGTCCCTGCTGTGACCGCATGTACCTTCAGATGCCGTTGCAACGGGGAGAGGTGGCACTTTGCCGTCGTTGTGGGACACGCCTCAGGGGTTCGTGTTTTTATGGGCCGGATCTTCCCCTGGCTCTCTGTATTTCCGCCTTTATCGCCTGGATTATTGCCATCTCTCTTCCCTTCATGGCGATCAGCCTGAGCGGGCAGAGTCTGAGCATTTCCCTGCCCTCTGCGGTGTTCATTCTTTTCCAGCACAACATGGTGCTGCTGGCCCTTTTTGTCGGCCTTTTGCTTATACTTGCCCCTGTTTTTTCCATCCTTTTATTGAGCTATCTGCTGCTTTTTCTCAGACTGGGCCTGAAACCTCCCGGCTACCGTTTTCTCCTGAAAGGCTTCTCTCAGACCCGTTTCTGGGATATGACCGATGTCTACCTTGTCAGTATTTTTGTGGTACTGATCAAGGCAGTACATATGGCGGATATCCGGCTCTGTTACGGTTTCTGGGCCTTCGGCCTCCAGGTTTTTTTTCTGCGCGTTGCCTTTTCCGCCATGCCTGTACGGGATATCTGGGAAAACTTCACCCGGATCAACCTGCCTCCAAGGCCCCTGCCGGGAAAGGAGGCCCTGTATGCAGGGTTTGTTTCCTGTCACACCTGTGGGCGTATCCACAAAAAGGGACTTGTTTCCTGTACACGCTGCCGAAGCCTTCTGCACTCCCGTAAACCCCAGAGCCTGAACCGTACCCTGGCCCTGACCCTCACCGCCCTGATGCTTTATATTCCAGCCAATCTGTACCCCATCATGATTGTGGAAAATATGGGCAACAGCATTCCCAGCACTATCCTCGGTGGGGTGATTCTGCTCTGGCAGGACAAGGCCTTTCTCATCGCATCCGTCGTTTTTTTAGCCAGTGTTTTTATCCCCATGGCCAAGCTTCTTGCCCTTTTTTATCTGATGATCTGTGTCCGTTTTCGCAGCATTGCCTGCCCCAGGGAACAGACCGGAGTTTACAGGCTTACCGAACTCATTGGAAAATGGTCCATGGTGGACGTCTTTGTGGTCGCCACCCTTGCTGCCATGGTACAGATGGGGAGTGTTGCCACCATTTCACCGGGTATTGCAGCAACCGCCTTTGCCGCCATGGTGGTCGTGACACTTTTTGCCGCAGAAACCTTTGACCCCAGACTGCTCTGGGATTCCCGTTCTCAGGAAAATACCCCCCATGAACCTGTCTGCCTCTGAACTCCCGGAAATCACCACAGCCAAGGCCCGTTTCTGGATCTGGCTCATTCCCCTCACCGCCCTGCTGGCAGGAGGATGGCTTTTGTGGCAGCACTATGTGGAACGGGGCATTCTGATAACCGTACGCTTTGAGACTGCTGAGGGACTTGTCCCAGGAAAAACCCAGCTTCGTTTCAAGGATCTTTCCATCGGAACACTTGAAAATATCACCCTGGCTCCGAATCTTTCCCATATCCGTGCCCTGATTCGGGTTCAGCGTACCATGCAGTCCCATATCACCGAAGACAGCCGCTTCTGGGTGGTGCGGCCCCGCATTGACAAGCAGGGCATTTCCGGACTGAATACCCTGCTCTCCGGAGCCTATATCGCCATGGAACCCGGGACAGGAAAACCTGCAACCGCCTTTATGGGCCTGGAAAATCCGCCCCTGACCCCTTCGGAAACACCGGGACTGCGTCTTGTTCTTGAAACGGATTCCGGAGGTCTGGACGTGGGAACGCCCATCTATTACCGGAAAATCCAGGTGGGAACCGTAGAAGCCCTCACCGTTTCTTCGGATCAGCAGCGTATTTTTCTGGATATCTTTATCCGCTCACCCTATGACAGCCATATCACCAGCGCATCCCGTTTCTGGCGGGAAACGGGTGTTGATTTTTCCTTAAGTGCCGAAGGCATCCGGCTGCGTACGGAATCCCTGGAAAGCCTCCTTTCCGGCGGTATTGCCTTTGACAATCCGGATGCAGAAAGCCCGGGCGTTAAAAACGGTACCCACTTCCCCCTTTTTCCCACTTTCCGGGAAATTCAGTCCCGCTCCATGCAGATGGGCTTGCCCTTTGTCATCTATTTTGACGGCTCCATCCGGGGCTTAAGCCCAGGCGCACCGGTGGAGTTCCGCGGGGTGCAGATTGGCGAGGTGCTGGATACAAATCTCTATTATGATAACGAAATGGAAGCCTTGCGTATTCCCGTTAAAATTGCCATCCTTACCCGTCGTCTTGCAGGCCCCAAACATCCGGATCCCGATGCCCTGTTCATGAAAATGCTTCATCAGGGAATGAAAGCCAGGCTGGATCTGGGAAGCCTCCTCACAGGACAGCTTTTTGTCTCCATGGAAATGGACTCGGATGATCCCACGCCGGAACTGGCTTTGAGTCCGGAAGGCCTTCCCGTTATCCCCGCCCTTCCCCACCCCATTACCCGGCTTACGGAAAATGCCCTGCGTATTCTCAACCGTATCCGGGAACTTCCCCTGGAAGACATTGCGGAAAATACCCTCGATACCATGGCAAGTGCCAGAAAACTCATGCGGCAGATGGAAACCATCCCCACAGATCTCCGCCCCGTGTTCCAGGACAGTCGGGAAGTGCTTGCCGGTATCCAGACAACGCTGGATCAGCTCAACTCCGGACTGGCAAACCTGCAACAGGGAAGTCCCCTTTATATGGAACTCAGCCGGGCTACCCAGGAACTGGCCGAATCTGCCCGTGCCATCCGTATCCTGGCGGAAAGCCTGGAAGCAAGACCGGACACCCTTCTCTATGGAAAATAGGAGACCTTATGTGGATTATGAAAAAATACGGGTGGACTTCCCGTTTCCTTGTCCTCCCCCTCATGCCCGCAGCTCTTTGCATCTTCATCCTTGTCCTTTTTGTGAGCTGTACGGCCAAGCCCCATCCCCGGATCTATCATCTGGGTATTATGGATCCTCCCATAGGCCAAAAAACCGGCAGGATTCCTGTGGTTCTTCTGGAATCGCCCAGCCTTCCACGCCATCTGGACAGACCCCAGATGGTAACACGCGCGGGAGCCTCCGAACTGATTGTCCATGAACATCACCGCTGGGCCGCCCCAATCGACAGGCTTATCCGGGAAAGCCTTGCCGCCCGCATGGATGCACGCTCCCATGATTTCCGGATCATTCCTTCTGAACTCGCATCCGCGTACTCTGCACCGCTCCTGCGTATCGGTATTCAGCTTCTTGATTTTTCTGCTGACAGCCATGGAGAAATCCGCCTGAGCGGTATTTTCTTCATAAAAAGCCCTCGGCAAAATATGGATGAAATCCCCTTTGATATCCGGGTTGTCACCCCATCCCTCAGCCCTGAAGCTCTGGTTGCCTCCCAGAGCCTTGCCCTGGATGGTCTTTCGGAAATGATGCTTGCGGAACTCACACCCTTTATACGGTAAAAATAGCAGGGATTGCCCTGAAGCTTTAATTTAAGCTTGACCTTTTTTGATGCTAATAGTAATCAGTATCAAAAATATGGAGGCAAGCTTATGCAGCAGGAGAATGAAAAATTCGGGGCCATACGTCTCAGCAGACAGAGGCAGATTATCCTCAATGAGGTTCTCTTTAGCAAAAGCCATCCCACAGCCGACATGGTATATAAAAATGTACAGGAGGCACTGCCCCGTATCAGCCTTGGAACGGTTTACAGAAATCTCGAAAGCCTCAGTGAGGCGGGCTATATTTTAAGGATTGATACGGGAAAAGGCCCCAGACGCTATGACGGCACCCCCCACTCCCATGCCCATATACGCTGCATACGATGTGACAGCCTGGAAGATCTTCCTGAGTTCACTGCACTGGAAAAAGTGCTGAAGGAAGACATCCAAACCCCATATGAAATTCATGACATCATTGTGGAAGTCCGGGGAATCTGCCCCGGATGCGCCAGCAATGATGGCCCGTTAACACCTTAACAACGCATAAGGAGCAATGCATGGCATCCATTAAAGGTACTCAGACCGAAAAAAACCTTCTCACCGCTTTTGCCGGAGAATCCCAGGCAAGAAACCGTTATACCTACTTCGCTGCCCAGGCTAAAAAAGAAGGCTATGTACAGATTTCCGCCATCTTTGAAGAGACGGCCAATCAGGAAAAGGAACATGCAAAACGATTCTTTAAATTCCTGGAAGGTGGAGAAGTGGAAGTCCGCTGGAATTTTCCTGCTGGCGTCATCGGAACAACCCTTGAAAATCTCAAAGCCGCTGCCCATGGAGAGCACGAAGAATTTACGTCCATGTATCCCGGCTATGCCAAGGTGGCCCGTGAAGAGGGGTTCGAGGCCATTGCCATTGTATTCGAAAAAATCTGCATCGCTGAAGAACACCATGAAAACCGTTACAGAGCCCTTGCAGCCAACATTGAAGCAGGTAAGGTGTTTAAGCGTGAAGCCGGAACCACCTGGGCCTGCCGTAACTGCGGTTATGTGCATACCGGTGAAAATGCTCCTGAAATGTGCCCCGCCTGCGCCCACCCCCAGGCCCACTTTGAGCTGAAGCCCACCAACTATTGACCTTTCGCGGATACCACAGGTATCCGCATCCCAGGGCTTTGTCCCGGAATGATCCGGCAGGACTGGAGAGTTCACATAAAAAGGGCCTTGTTCTTCCATATACGGAAAAACAAGGCCCTTTCATCTGCACCTGTTGTACAGCAGAAATTCTATCGGGCTCCCGCCGCATCAGCAAAGCGGAAATCCACAAATTTTTCCATGTCGATTTTGTCCCGCATGATATGCATTTTTGAAATCATATACTGCTGAATGGCTTCAAGGTCGCTGACCACAGGCCGCAATTCGTGGGTGGTAATCCGTTGCCTTGGATCTTTCAAGACCTTTGCAATCACCTCCTGATCCTGACTCAGAAAGCTACTGCCTATTACAGAAGCAGCCTCAGGATTCTCATGAATAAAAGTACCTGACCTGACCAGTGAGTTGGTAATTTCCTGTATGGCATCCGGATATTTCGCCAGCACATCCTTCCTGGCCACAAACACACAGCAGGGATGATCCGGCCACAGTTCCTTTGAAAGGAAAAATTCTTCACCGTATCCACCGGCAATGGCCTGGGATCCAATGGGTTCAGCCACAATAAAACCGGCAATTTCCCCTTCATCATCATATTTGATGGCATCATTCATCATGGCAGGCGCCATCACCTCCAGAAATACATCCACCCCTGCCTCACCGCTTCTGCCGGGGCTTAAACCCTTTTCTGACAAAATTTTGTGGAAAAGCATGTTATGGATGGACAGCTGATAAGGAATCAGAACAATCTTACCACTGAAATCCTCAATTTTCTGAATATTTGCAGCCTTATTTTTTACAAGGATACTTCCAGACTTGTGGGTAAACAGAAGAAGTTTTATATCCACACCGGATTTGAACAAATCCATGGCCGTAGGTGCCAGCACAAAGGCACCATCAATACTGCCTTCGGCCAGGGCATCGGCAATTTCATTCCATCCCATCTTGGCGACGGTTTCCAGGGTGCAATGATTCAAGGTTTCCTCATTGTTCAGCACTCTGCTTTTGGAAACACCGAGAATGAGATGATCGGTAATCTTGATATGACCAATTTTGATGATGGGTTTTTCTGCCATTTTTATCTCTCCGGTTCTATGGGGTTTACAAAAACATCGGGAAGATGGATACGCAGAACAAGGCACTCAGGGCAGCAGCAGATGCCTGTGGCAATCAAAAGAGGGAGGGGAAGTACGGAAACCATGAAAAATGCAGAAATCTTTCCAATCCGTATGCCCCAAAATCCCACAGCACCCCGTAAAAGTCAAGAAAACACTTCTTTCCGGGGAGAGGATCCGGGTACCCCACCCTCCAGAAAGCATGGCGGTATCGTTAAACCATACTGGCAAGCCTCCCCTGTTCATTTTCGTATGCTGCAATCCGAGGGCCTTGTCCTGCAAGCCCTTCCCGGTATACAGCCTTTTGTCTGTTCACCCTCTAAATGTATGTTCGGATAATAATTATGAACTCTCATCCAACTGGTCGGCTTGTTGCCCTTATCGCTCTTCTGTCCGCTTTCCCTCCCTTAGCAACGGACATGTATCTGCCCGCACTGCCCACTCTGCAAACCCAGTGGGGTCAACCCCTCAGCATGGTGAATCTTACCCTGGTCGGGTTTTTTGTCACCTATTGCTTTTTCCTGCTGGTATACGGCCCCCTGTCCGATCGTTTTGGCCGTAAACCCCCGCTGATTTTTGGGATCTGTATCTATATCAGTGCAAGCCTGCTCTGTGCCGCAGCCTCCTCCATCCACCAGCTCATTGTCTACCGTATCCTTCAGGCGGCAGGTGCGGCTTCGGCATCCGCTATTGCCATGGCCATCATCAAAGACCGCATCCCCGGACAAAAAAGGGAACAGACCATGGCCCATGTGGCTGTAATCACAGCCCTGGCCCCCATGATCGCTCCTGTCATCGGTGGTCTCATCATGACCCGTTTTTCATGGCCCTGGATTTTTATTTCTCAGGCATTGCTGGGGGGAATTTCACTGGGGGGCGTCGTCATGATGCAGGAATCTCTGAAAAAGGAGGGCGTGGTTCCCGCTACCTTTCTGCGACGTTATCTGGGAGTTCTTAAAAACAGACGTTTTATCAGTATTGTGCTGGTGGTTTCACTCGTTGGCCTTCCCCTTTTTGCCTTTATTGGGGGGTCCTCGGATATTTACATCACAGGCATGGGTCTTTCAGAAACCACCTTCGGTATTCTTTTTGGTGGCAACGCCCTGTGTTTCATGCTGGGTTCCGTCTGCTGCTCCAGACTGGCCCCACATTTTGGGGGAATGCGGCTCATGAGCTTTGGTTTTAGCGGTATCTTTCTGGGGGGACTCGGACTGGTTCTTCTTCCCTTGACCGGGCCTTTGAAAATGGCACTGCCGATGGCACTCATCACCTTCTGTCTGGGACTTAGCCGTCCACCATCCAACAACATTGCCCTGGAACAGGTTGATGTGGATGCGGGCAGTGCCTCTTCCATTCTTATTTTCATCTATTTTGTGATGGGCGCCCTGTCGATGAGCTTCATTTCCCTGAACTGGACAGATAAGATTCAGATCATTGGTCTCATGGCCGCATGCAGTGGAGTCTTCTGCATGATTTCATGGCACATTTTAAAACCCCACCTGCGCATGCCTGCCATAACGACAAAAAAATGAACACCGCAGGAAGGCATTGCGCAAAGGAGAAGTACCCCAGAAGTGTGTGAGAATTAAAAAACGCTACTCTTCTTTTTTCTCCCCGTTTTTATCGGGTGTAAAAAAATCCATGAAAGGCCGGAAAGGAGAGATTCCTGTAATCGTCTTCTGCGCCATCCCTGAAAGATCCATACCGAGATCCAGCATACGGCGGAACTGCTCATCGAAAGCAGACTTCTGCTGGAGATAGTTTCCCAGTATCTGCTGGAGGTATTTTTCAAAAAACTCACTGAGTACATTGTCGCCGTAGCGGATGATGAGGTGCAGCAGTGGGACAGGTAAAAGGGCATTCTTCTGACGCGCCTCTTCCAGTACAATCTGGGTCAGGATAAAGGCTGTGACATCCTCTTCCGTATTGACATCTACAACATGGACATTTCTGCCCTCCCGAATCAGAAGTCGAACCTCCGCCAAGGTAACGTATTTACTTTTTTCCGTATCATACAAACGACGGTTGGCATATTTTTTGATTAAAATACCTTCTCCCATAACCCCCCTCATACATATTGCGATGCAATAAAAAAGGCTCTTCTCAGAAAATCTGAATGTCCAAGGACTTTCAGCCCTTATGAAGAAAAAATAAAAATACCGAAAAGCCTCACTAAAAAAGAATTCTGTCTTTAATTTATTTTCCCCTTGACACACTGCACAAAATACTTAAAATTTGACCATGAAGTTGCAGTGCAACATAAAAAAACACAAACAATCACCAATAGGAGAGCATATCATGGAACCAAAAGTCATTGCAAAACAAATCCTTGACTTCCAGAAGGCCCTCACGAACAACGTATATGCAAGCACTACACTCGTGCAGGATCATGGAGAAAAAATTACCCACCTGCTTCTGGATCCCCTGCCCCATGTCCCGGAGCAGACCAAGAGCCTTGTAAATCAATGGATCGCCAATGTAAAGCAAGGGCAGGAAAAGGCAAGAAAACTCCATGATGAAAGCTTTGCAAGACTGGAACGCTACATCATGGAAACCCCCTGAAATCATAAGAAGGGAGACCCTATGGATGCCCGAGAGCTGGCGATCACCTTACAAAAACAGCATCTGGACTGGATGTGGTCTGCACTGGAATTCACGCAGCGCCAAAACAGGCATCTGGTACTGGCATGGATGAACAGCGAAGCTTTCCCGCTCGGGGATCAGGCCCGAACCCATACCCTGAAATGGATGCAGATCTTTCAAAAAAGCAGCGATAATTTCAAGGAAAGCAGCGAGACTCTCCTGGATAAAATGGCATCCCGAATCAGCTCCCTGTCCTGACAGGAAGGTCTTTAAAAACGTTCTCTGATAAAATTCTGGTACCCGGCCCGCATCGTCCCTTTTCTTCCAAGACCCCCCCGTTCATGGAAGATCGGGGAAAAGACGATGCGGGCTTATTTTTTCTGATCCTTTCCCCCTTTTCCTGCATTTACAAGCTCCCCAGAAAAAGCTACCGTACGTACAACACTGAACAATCTGACCCCATTCCCTGTGTGGGAATTAAAATATGGCTATCGAACCTGACCCTGTTTTTTCCCCCATGGGAAAATTTCTCATCTCACCTGTTCCGGAGGGATCATGAGCGCAAACGGGATGGCACGTCACCCTGGAAAACTTCCCTCCCATCTGGATCTTGAACTGTACATTGACTTTCTTTCCATGCAGACGTCGGTGTTAACGTCCATGGAAGAATACATCCTTCGGGCGTCCACTGAAAAACAGGCACTTACGGAACTTCGACGTGCTTTTCATACGCTCAAAGGGGAATCCGGATTTTTCCGGCTGGATGCGGTGGAAAGCCTCTGCCATAGCGCTGAAGACGTGCTGGACAAGGATGCTTTTACCGAAAATGCCATTGATCTTTTTCTGGACATCCAGTCCTGGTTGCGCAGATCCTTTGACTGGTATGCTGGCAAACCCGTCTCTCCCCCCGAAAATCCTGAAAAGCTTCTTCAGAGACTTCGGAATCTTGAGGAAACGCCTTCGGTTGCAAACCGGATACTTGGCGATCAGCAACAGGAAAACAGTCGGCTTGTCCATGAAAATGTGCTGGTGGAAGCCACGCGTCTGGATCGTCTCATGGATACCATCGGGGAACTTGTGATTGTGGAAACCATGGTACACCAGTCTCCGGAACTGATGCACATAAAAAGCGGTACCCTTCATACCCATCTGACCCAGCTCCGTAAACTCACAAGGGAGCTTCAGAATCTTGGTCTCACACTTCGTATGGTACCCATCCGGCCCCTTTTCATGAAAATGGAGCGTATGGTGCGGGAGCTGGGTGTCACACTGAATAAATCTGTTGCCTTTCAAACTCTGGGTTCCGAAACGGAGCTGGACAGATCCCTGGTGGAACACCTCAGGGATCCCCTGCTCCACCTGATCCGTAACGCCATGGATCATGGCATTGAAAGTCCCGACGTCCGTAAAAAAAAGGGAAAACCGGAAAAGGGTCTCATTCTTATGGAAGCGCGACACCGGGGAGGAGACATTCATATCAGCATACGCGATGACGGTCAGGGATTTGACCATCTTTCCATTGCCCGCAAGGCAAGGGAACAGGGCCTCATTTCCCATGATAATCCCCTGAGTACAAAAGAGATTCAGGAGATTATCTTTCAGCCAGGCTTTTCCACGGCTGTCACCCTCACAGAAATTTCCGGCAGGGGCGTGGGACTCGACGTGGTAAGGGAAAAAATCCAGAATCTTTCCGGAGATATCCGCCTGGAAAGCGAAAGCCACACAGGATCAGCCTTTCATCTGCGCATCCCCATGACCGTTGCCATCATTGATGGCATTGTCTGCCGTTGTGATAAAAAACGCTATGTCCTGCCCACCCTCTCTGTGCTGGGAAGCCTTGAAGTCTTTCCGGAACAGCTCTGTACCCTGCCATCCGGGATGTGCATGACCCCTTTTCACGGTCATCTTCTGCCCGTCGCCCCTCTTGAAGCCCTTTTGCAGGGAAAACCCCTCTCCCGAAAAGGAAAGCTCATGCTTGTCATTGAGGGAGACGGCAGTCGTGCAGGGATTCTCGTGGAAGAGATTCTGGGAAAACAGCAGATTGTGATCAAACCTCTGGGCGAGGTTTTCAGTGGAATACGGGGAATTTCCGGAGCCACCATCATGCCCGACGGGGAGGTGGGGCTGATTCTCGATCCCCAGGCCCTGATCCGGATGGCCTTTCGGGAAAGCGAAAGCGAAAAAGCACTGGACAGCTTCCCTCTGAGGGGATAAGGCAGAAATGTTCTGGCCTTGTCCCAGAGTCTAAAAAAAGGCCCCGCAGGTAAACGCCCGCGTGTTCCCTTGCGCCGGTTTACGAACCCATACCAGCACATCCTGCCCAACCTTTCCAAGGAGTTCTCATGTCTCCCATTCCCGTCATGGTTAACGGTCTTCCCGGCAATGTTGCCGCAACACTCATTCCCCACATCCTTAAAAATAACCATTTTACCCTGCTGCCCGTCTCCCTGACCGGGCCGGATACAAAGGAGACAAGGGTTTCCTGCCATGGAGTCTCCTTTGATCTCATGCGCCCCGAAAGCCGGGACAGTCTGATCCGTCCTGTACTGGAGGCCCATCCCGGACTTGTGGCCATTGACTACACCCATCCCAGTGCAGTGAATGCCAATGCCGATTTTTATGCCCGCCACGCCATCCCCTTTGTCATGGGAACAACGGGCGGGGACAGGGAGGCCCTTTTCCAGACAGTACGCCAGTCTTCCACCTCAGCGGTAATTGCACCCAATATGGCCAAACAGATTGTCGGGTTCCAGGCCATGATGGCCTATGCCGCCCAAAACTTTCCCGGTCTTTTTGAAGGCTACAGCCTGCGTATCGAAGAAAGCCATCAGGCAGGCAAGGCGGATACCTCGGGAACGGCCAGAGCCATGGTGGAATCCTTCAATGCCCTGGGCATCCCCTTTTCCGTGGAAGAAATCGAAATGGAAAGAAATCCGGAACAGCAGCAAAAAATATGGGGAATCCCGGAAGCCCATCTGAAGGGCCATGCCTGGCATACCTATACCCTGGTCTCCCCGGATAAAAATGCCATGTTCCGTTTTGTCCACAACATCAATGGCCGGGACATCTATGCCCAGGGCACCCTGGATGCCGTTCGCTTTCTCGTTTCTCACATGAAAAAGAGCGAGAAAGGCAGAATTTTTTCCATGATGGATGTTCTCAAAGATCCCGCATGTCCAGCATCCGCTTAAAAAAACAATTCCATTTCGGCGCGGCTGCCATCGTTTTTGTCTTCTGCCTTGCAGCCGCCCTCATGGAATACTTTTATCTCCGCCATGAATATTTTACCCTTTTATACCAGAAGACCAGCCTCTTCATGGCCATGGCCCAGTCCAGCCGGGACTATGTAAAGGAGGTGCTCCGTCCCAGAATGCAGGAAAGACTTCCCGATGACGACCTGATTCTGGAAGCCATGAGCACTTCCTTTGTGTCGCGGGAAATCATGAACCGGCTGCACAACCATTTTCCCGAATTCAGCTACAAACGGGCTGCCTTAGATCCGAGAAACCCCGTCAACCTTGCCGACACCTTTGAGACGGAGCAGATCCGTCTTTTTTCCGAAAATCCGGGAATGCAGGAATGGCGGGGAGTACTCCGTTCATCGGGTCATGCCTATTTTGTCCATATGACCCCCGTGCGTGTGGAAAAAGATTGCCTTGCCTGCCATGGTACTCCGGAACAGGCTCCCAAGGCCATCCTTGCAAACTACGGGGACAAGGCCAGTTTTTTCTATGATCTTGGTGAGGTTGTCGCTGCTGAGACCCTGTATCTTCCCATGAACCCGACCCTGATCCGTATTCAGGAAAAAACCTGGGCCATTTTTTTCATCACCGTCCTCTCCCTCGCCTCCCTTCTTCTGTTTTTCTACCTGCTCTTCCACAGAACCGTTGTGCGCAACCTGAGAGAAATTCTGAACCATTTCAAAGATATTCATTCGGAATCCCAGCTTTCAGATCTACCGGTTCCGGAAGAGGGCGATGAAGCGGAACAGATTCAGAACCATCTCCACGCCCTTGCCCAGGAACTGCGTCAGGCCCACAGTGATCTGAAAAAAAGTGAAACCCGTTACAAAAGTATTTTTGAAAGCTCACCGGAGGCCATTTTACTGAGCAAAACTGGAAAACTCACGGACATCAACCGGACAGGCCTGCAACTCTTTGCCTTTGAAGGTATGGAGGAAGCTTTGGGCATTGAATCCGTGTACCAGCTCTTCTGGGATGGTCAGGAAGCCACCCGTCTCTGGGAAATTCTGAGGCGTAAAGGGTCTGTTCAGGATTTTGAAATCCATCTCGTCAATCGTAAGGGAGAACGGCGGGACGCCCTTCTTTCTGCCCTGACCACTGGGAATTCTTCTGCGGATATTCCGGATTTTGAGGCGACGGTGCGGGATATCACGGAAAAAAAACGCATGGATCTCCATCTGGCCCAGACGGACAAGCTGGCTTCCATCGGCCAGCTGGCCGCAGGGCTTGCCCATGAAATCAACAATCCTCTGGGCGTTATCCAGCTCTATGCAGGACTCATTGAAAAAGCCTGCACGGAAAATACGGAAACCCTGGAGGATATCCGCATCATCCAGAAACATACGGATATCTGCAAAAATGTGGTCACCTCCCTTCTGGATTTCTCCAGAAAGGGTTCCAACCTGCGACAAGACATCCATATGCATGACATCATTGAAGAAATGCTCCGGGTGCTTGCCAGGGAGATTCAGAACCGGGATATCCGGCTTTTTCTGGATCTTGATCCCACCCTCCCCTCTGTCATGGTGGATCCCCAGCAGATGAAGCAGGTCTGGATGAATCTTCTCCTCAATGCCATTCAGGCCACCCCACCCAAGGGACACATCAGCCTTTCTTCCGCCCTGAACCGGGATGGGCAAAAGGCCCTTTTCCGAATACAGGATACGGGGCACGGCATCTCGGAACGCAATCTCAAGCGCATCTTTGAACCCTTTTTCACCACCCGCGCAGAACAGAAAGGAACGGGACTGGGGCTTGCCGTTGTCTATGGCATTGTTTCCCAACATGGAGGCAGCATCACCGTGGAAAGCAGCCCCGGACAGGGAAGTACCTTCAGTCTGACCCTTCCTCTGAAACAACGGGCATAAAAAGCATGGAGAAAAAAAACATGGACAGCCTTCTCCTTGTGGACGACGAAAGGGATCTTCTGACGGGCCTCAGCCGCACCATCCAAAATGAAATGGCCTGTGAAATCCACAGGGCCAGCAGTGCGGAAAGGGCTCTCGACATCCTGAGCCAGGAACCCATTGATCTGGTAGTGAGTGATATCCGTATGTCCGGCATGGATGGCCTCTCCCTGCTCCGGGAAATTCACAGAAAGGATCCCCATGTGCCGGTCATTCTCATGACAGGCTATGGCAGCATTGAGGGTGCCGTTGCCGCCATCCGGGAAGGGGCCTATGATTTTGTCACCAAACCCTTTAAACCGGATACCCTTCTCCATACCCTCAGAAAGGGCCTGGAGCACAATCGTCTGGTGAGGGAAAATATCCGTCTCAGCCGCATGGTCTGCCTGCCTTCCGGCGGTCTTGTGGGGCATTCTCCTTCCATGCGCAGGGTTTATGAAAAAATACGGATGCTGGCGCGTACGGACATCACGGTGCTGATCTCCGGAGAAACGGGGACGGGAAAAGAACTGGCAGCCCGGGCCCTGCACGAGAAAAGCCCCCGGAGGGGCGGCCCCCTGATCACGGTCAACTGTCCTGCCATTCCGGAATCCATGCTGGAAAGCGAGCTTTTTGGCTATGCCAAGGGAGCCTTCACCGGTGCCCACAGGGACAGACCGGGGTATTTTGCCGCCGCCGAAGGCGGTACCCTCTTTCTTGATGAGATCGGAGACCTGCCCATGGGCTTACAGACGAAACTGCTGCGGGTTCTTCAGGAAAAGGAAATTCAACCCTTAGGAAGTGACCGGAAAAAACATCTCAATGTCCGCATCCTTGCCGCCACACATCAGGATCTTGCAAAAAAAATAGAGACCGGAACCTTTCGGCCCGACCTCTTCTATCGCCTCAATGTGGCAAACCTGCATATGCCCGCCCTGAGGGACATCCGGGAAGACATTCCCCTTCTTTTAGAACATTTTCTGGAAAAGTGTGCCTGTCAGTTCCGCATGGATAAAAAGCAGGTTTCCTCCGCCCTGCTCCGGGAATTCATGGAAGCCCCCTGGCCGGGCAATGTCCGGGAACTGGAAAATACCCTTCAGGGCCTGTATGTGCTCACGGAAGGCAGGGAAATTCCGGCCCAAAACCCGTGCAGAACCTTAGACGAACCGGAAAATCCCCTGGAACAGGAGCCTCTTCCCGATCTTTCCTTCCCCTATCAGGAACTGAAGGAACGGGTTCTCTCCCGCTTCACCCGCAGATATCTGGATCACCTGCTCCGCAGTACCTCCGGCAATGTTTCCCAGGCTGCAAGAATTTCAGGTATTCAGCGTCAGTCCCTTCAAAAAATCATGCGGCGATACCACATGGATGGAGAACACTACCGCAGATGAGGGGCCTTGCCCCACCCTTCAGCGAGGGGCGGCACTGAGACGGTTTCTGCCGCACTTCTTGGCCGTGTAAAGGGCCTCATCCGCAGCCATGACAAGGCTTTCCAGCTCTTCGTGACAGGAAAGACTGGCCACCCCACAACTGAAGGTGGAAGAAAAAGCGGTTTCTCCCACATGAAAGCAGATGGCGGCAAAACTCTCCCGGAGCTTTTCGAGAAGCCGGATGGCCTTCTCCAGGGAACAGTCCTGGAGGATGACGGCGAACTCTTCTCCCCCATAACGGCCAATCACGTCACTTTTTCTCAGCCTCTGCTTGAGAAGCCTTGCAAGGGCCACCAGCACCTGATCCCCAACGGGATGCCCGTAGCTGTCATTCACCTTCTTGAAATGATCGATGTCGATCATGGCAAAGCAGAGATTTTCCCCCTTGCGGCGGGTATGTTCCATCTGAATAAGGAGATGTTCCCGGATGGCGCTGTGATTATAAAGCCCGGTCATGCCGTCCTTCACCATGAAAGACCGGATGAGCTTCATCCTTTCCGCACGTACGGACACGGCAGATACCAGATATTCCGGTGTGATGGGCTTGGTGAGAAATTCATCCCCTCCCATTTTCCGGGCATCACAGTGCAGGCGCGTGTCCTTTTCCGTGGAAAGAAAAATGATGGGAACGCTGAGGTAGGCATCCATCTGACGGATGGCACCGGCCAGCTCCATACCGCTACATCCCGGCATGTACATGTCCATAAGGATCAGATCCGGAGTGAATTCGGAAAGCAGGGAAAGGGCCTGCATGGGATCGGTCAGCACGCGGGTTTCCATGCCCGCCTCCCGGAGAATGGTGCTGTACAGCTCCGCAAGATGGGGGTCGTCCTCCACAATCATGATCCTGTAAGGCTCAGGTTCCCTGTCGGAGGTCAGATCCTGCAAGAGGGAACACAGGGTCAGGGGATTGACGGGTTTCACCAGGTAGGCGCTGCCCCCTGTACGCACCGCAGCCAGCCGGGCCTTGAGGTCGCCCTGAATGGAAATGAAGATTACGGGAATAGGGGCATACCGGCTTTCCCGGATCTGGCGGATGACCTCCGCCCCTCCCGTATCCCTGTCATGGTGCATCATGTCCATGATGATGGCATCCGGAGGGTGTTCAAAAACGGCCTGACGGAAAGCCTCCAGATCCTCAAAGGCCATCACCCGGAAACCAAAACAGGCAATCTGGGCGGCCATACCGGAACACTGAATGGGGTCATCCTCGCAGAGGTAGACGGTTTTCCGGCTCTCCGGAGAAGATTCCATCTCCGCCATTTCCATGTCCATGGGCAGATAACATTCCGGAGCCACTTCCGGAATCTCCCGGATTTCCCTTTCCATGGCGTCCAGCCTTTCCGCCATCCTCTGCTCCCAGTCCCGTGAAAAATCAGGGCTTTCATGCAGAAGGATTTTGGCAAGGGTTTCTCCGGCATCGGCCGCACGGGCCAGACGGTTCAGACCAAAGGAGGCCGCCGTTCCCTTGAGGCGATGCAGCTCCCGGTGCAGAACTTCCAGTTTCCCCCCTTCCTTTTCGGCCACAGCACCGAAAGCCGTGCGGATGGCCTGAAGCTGATCCGGAAGCTGCTGGATGAAGGTTTCCTTCAGTTTATGAAACCGCTGGGACGGGGAAGGTTTCATGGCTTTTTCTCCTGCATACGGGCGGAGACCAGGAGGGCCACCACCTTAGGAAGGGTTTCCTGAAAGGCTTCATCCTTGGCCACAATGGCATCCATGGCGGGATACCGCATCTGAAGTGCTGCCACCGCATCGGCTGTGAGCAGTACAAAGGGCTGCATGAAAGCCTGCTCCCGCAGCTCGTCAAACAACTCGGCACCGGTAATGAGGGGCATGTGCATGTCCGAAATGATCACAGCAATCCCCGGATCTTCCGCCACCTTTTCCAGGGCATCCATGCCCCCTTCGGCCAGCACCACGTCAAAGCCCTCTTCTTCAAGGGCCATGGCCGCAAGCTCTGCGGAAAACATGTCATCGTCCACCACCAGTACCCGTACGTCGTCAGCTGCCATACGTTTTTTCCCCGTATTTCTGTAAAGCCTCAAAGGATGTCTGCAAGGCTTCCGGATCATTTTTCAGAGTGACCTGTCCAGACCATCCTCAGCCGCCGATGAGGCTGCGGATGGTGTCCAGAAGGTTGGACTGGTCAAAGGCCTGCTTCACGATATAGGCATCCGCTCCTGCGCGGATGCCGCGTTTTCTGTCACTGTCTTTTTCAAGGGAGGTGACCACAATGATGGGGACGGTCATGTAGCGGGGATCTGCCCTCAGTTTTTCCGTCAGGGAAAAGCCGTCAAGCCTTGGCATTTCAATATCCGTAATCACAAGATCATAGAGAGTGTTCCTCGCTTTTTCAAGGGCTTCCTGCCCGTCTTCCGCAGTCTCCACCCGATAGCCGTAGGCCTCGAGGATACTCTTTTCCAGCTCCCGTGTATTGATGGAATCATCCACCACAAGGATCAGGCTTTGGGTCATTTCCGCAACCGGATGGGATTCCAGGGAAACTTCCCCGGCAAGGCGGATGATTTCCGGGATGTGCAGTACAGGAACCACCCCGTCTCCCAGAACAGTGCCTCCCGTAATGATCCTCAGGCGATTCAGAAAACCCGGCAGGGGTTTGACCACCAGCTCTTCCTGATCCACCACCTCCTCCACAAGAAGGCCCAGCTGGCTTTCTCCGTCCCGAACCAGGATCAGCACATCACAGCCTTGCAGGGTGTGTTTTTCATCCAGCCTCAGCAGCCTGGCAAGGCTTTCCACGGGCACGATCTGTTCTCTCAGACGAACGGCTTTTTTGCCCACAATCTCGATGAGATCTTCCCCTCTGATCCTGTGGATTTCCACTATCACCGTAGCCGGAATGGCAAAGGATACCCCGCCCGCCACAACCCTGAACAAGGGAAAAACCGCCAGATTGAGGGGAAGATGCAAAAAAATGGACAGCCCCTTTCCCTTTTCCGTTTCAAGGCTAATGGAGCCCCGCAGTTCATGGACGATATTCTGACGCACCACGTCCATGCCCACCCCCCTTCCGGAAAGATCCGTAATAATGGGGCTGGTGCTGAATCCCGGCAGAAAAATGAGGTTATGAATTTCCGCCCTGGACATGGAGGCCAGACTCTTTTCATCAAAAAGCTTTCTTGCAAGGGCTTTGGCCCGGAGTTTTTCCGTATCCAGCCCTCTGCCATCATCCCGCAGCACCAGGGTCACACCGCCTCTGTCATAAAAGGCGGTAAGGGAAATCAGACCCCGTGGAGGTTTTCCCGCAGCCCGTCTTTCTTCCGGATCTTCCAGACCATGATCCAGGGAATTGCGGATCATGTGCAGAAGGGAATCCCCGATTCTTTCCCCGATTTTTCTGTCAAGCTCCGTGTCCCCGCCGGTAACCACAAAATCCGCATCTTTTCCGGCATCTTCGGCCAGATCCCGAAAGGTTCGCCTCAGGGGTTCAAAGACGGTGGAAAGGGGAACCATGCGCAGCTTCAGTGTGGCCTCCTGCAAGGAGGTCATCTGAGGGCTTTGCATCTTCAGACTGTCTGTCAGAACCTGAACCGAACTTCCCAAAGCTGCCAGGGCCGCATCCAGATCGTACAGAACCCGTCTGGCGGACGCGGTCTCGACCCCCCTTTTTCCGTAAAAAGCCGAAACCCCCTCCGCAGCTCCGGAAAGGGTTCTCAGTTTTTCCTGAAGGGAGGCCGCATGAAGGCAGAGACGCCCCTGTTCTGCAAGTACTCCGCCCATGAGGCGTACCAGATCGTCCAGCTTGCTCGTATGCACCCGTAAAAAATTTGTGCCCCCGGCACCTGCGGGAGAAGCATCGGTTTTTTCCGGAAGGAAAGGAGGGACTGACGGGGACTCCGCTGTGACCAGAGAACCTGGGCTTTCCGCTTTTTCAGGACTTTCTCCGGAAAGGACAGCCCTTTCCTTTTTCAAGGCTTCACAGAGATCTTCCGGGGCCGCAGGACAGTCTCCCCCCGTTTCCACACCTGCAACCATGGACGTGAGGGCATCCACCCCTTTTAAAAGCAGACCAAAGGAGGTGCGGTTCAAAAGGAGACTGCCAGCCCTTGCCCCATCCAGAAGATCTTCCATCTCATGGGCCAGTTCGCTGATTCCAGAAAGTTTCATCATTCTGGCAGAGCCTTTGATGGTGTGGGCAGAACGGAAAAGGCCATGCAGTGCGGTGGTATCTTCGGGGGCGCTTTCAAGGCGAAGAAGACCCTCGGTGAGGGCTGCGCAGTGCTCCTTCGCCTCTTCCGAAAACCGGATCAAAAATTTGGATCTGTCGATGGCCATCCGTATTTACCTTCCTTGTTCACCTTCCTTCAAAAGATCCAGCTTATGCCTGCACAGTGCCTGAAACTGTTCCGCATGGAAACGCAGGGGAAAATACAGGGTTCCCAGATCTTCCACCCTGCCGCTCCCCAGGATCTCCAGGGCTGCCCCATAGGCGGCCAGGGCCCGCCTCTTTTCTCCCATCCGGCTGGCAAGCTCGGCAAGGTAGAAATGGGCCGGCCAGCATCGGGCATCCCGGTAGAGAATCTCCCTGAAGCACTTCAGGGCCTCGGCCTGTTCATCCTTCTGGCAGGCAATCAGGCCCAGCATAAGGCTGGCGGGAAGACAGAGGGAATCGATATGCAACGCTCTGTCAGCCGCGGTTTTTGCCTCTTCAAGATTTCCGCTGTTAAGAAACAGGCTGGCCATGAGGGTATGCCCATGAATAAAAGCGGGATCTCTGACCAGAAGTCTCTTCAGGAGGATAAGGGCCTGATCCGGACAATGGACCGTCACTCTGGCCAGAGCCTCATCAAAAAGACTGCGGACATCCCCTTCCACGGCTGGAGCCGGGATCGGGACAGGTTCCCGGATTTCTGGGGAAAGGGAAACAGGAGGTTTCCTTTTCAAAACCGATCTGACAAGGTTCCGAATCGGTCGCATCGGTTTTCGTTCCGGGAGAAGCTTTTCCGGCAGTTTCTGATACATGAAAAGCCCCTCCCGTTCCACAAGGGAAAGGACGCCGAGATTGTGATGCAGGGTTTCCGTAGCACTCACGATGAGAACGCCTCGCGTATTCAGGCATTCCGCCAGCCGTGTGAAGACTTCGGCCTGTACGGAAGCGGCAAAATAGATGGAGACATTCCGGTAAAAGATGAGGTCTGTTCCATGCATGGAACCGGGATAAGTGCTGCTGCGGAGGTTGGCTGTCTCAAAGGAGACCATGTTCCTGATCTCTTTGCGTATTCTGTACTGCCCCTGAAGTGCAGGCTCAAAATAGCGATCCAGCCTTTCCTGATCCATGCCGCGAAAAGAGTGCCTGCCGTATACGCCGCCCATGGCTTTCCGGATGGCGGCGGTATCCAGATCCACACCTGTGATTTCAAAAAGCCGGGCCGCCTCCTGCCCGTAACGCTCATGCAGCACCATGGCGATGGAGTAGGGTTCCTCACCCGTGGAACAGCCCGCACTGAGAATCCGGATCCGGTTTTGGGGCTGGCGGGTCATAAACTCTGGAATCAGAAGATTCCGCATGAGATGGAGGTAGCTGGATTCCCGGAAAAAATAGGTCTCATTGACGGTAAGGTGCTCCACCAGCCGGTTTCTTTCCTGGGCATCCCGCTCCAGAAGCAAGAAATAGCCAGAAAGGGAAGTCATCTGAAGCGCCTGCATCCGGCTCTTAAGACCGGCGTTCAGGGAGGCCTCCCTGTCCGATCCCAGAGAAAAGCCGAACTCCTTCAGGATCAGTCGTTTAAAAGGCTCCAGCTGCGCTTCCGGAATTTCCGGGCTTTCCGCATTCACAACGCACTTTTCCTGTCTTTTTCCGCAAGATGCAGAAGGAGAGCCGTAATTCCGGCGGGGGAAAGCACCTGTTCCACCACGCCCTGCTGGATGGCCAGGGCGTTCATACCGAAAATCACCGAACTTTCAGCGTTCTGAGCAAGGGTGAGGCCACCGGCTTTCCGGATACTTGCCATTCCGGCCACACCGTCATCTCCCATGCCGCTGAGAATCACACCCACCACATCCGGCCCCAGAGAGGCCGCTGCGGAGGAAAGCAGTCTGTCGCAGGAAGGATGGTAAGGGGAATCGCTGCCGTCCTGAAGGTGGAGAACGCCCTGGGGGCTGACCCGCAGGGTGGATTCCGCAGGGTTCAGATACACATGACCGGGCTTCAGGCGATCCCCGTTCCGGGCCGGAACCACGCGCAGATCCGTGCAGGAATCCAGCCACTGGGCCATGCCCTCCGTAAATCCCGGTGCCACATGCTGGGCCACCACCATGGGGACAGGAAAATCAGCGGAAAATCCGGAAAGGATGGCGCTCAGGGCCTGGGGGCCGCCTGTGGAAGCCGCCATGGCAATAAGCCGCAGCGGGCCTTTTGCCTGCCATTCCGGGAACCTCAGTCCGGTTCTTTCCGCTCCGGTTTTCCTGTTGGCCTGCATGGCGATCTGGTGAACCGCCACATCCACATCCGCCAGCATCTTGATCCTGCGGATCAGTCTGTCGCCGTCCTCCTGATCCATATCCGACTTTTCAAACACATCCAAAGCCCCCCTGGACACGGCGCTGAAAGCCGTACGCACCCCGGAAAGTGAAGTCAGGGCCAGAATGGGGCAGGGCGCTTTTTCCATGATTTTCTGAATGGCCTCAAGACCGTTTAAAACCGGCATCTCAATATCCATGGTAATGAGATCCGGTTTCAGGCTGAAAGACAGGGTGACAGCCTCCTGACCGTTCCGGGCCTCTCCGACCACGGCCAGGCCGGGATCTCTTGCAAGAAGGGAGGCAATGCTGTAGCGCATGAAATCGCTGTCATCCACCACAAGAATCCGGATTGCCTGTCCCCTTTTTCCCATCAGCAGCTCCTGGAATCCCTGTTTTCATGTGTACATGCTTCCAGCCTGAACGTGCCCACAAGTCCCTTCAGCTGATCCGCCATCGTCGTCAGCTCCTCGGCCACGCGGCTGGACTCCTGGGCCGAAGCCGTGGCATCCCGTGCCCCCTGGTTGATGTCCTTGATGGCAATGAGAATCTGGCTGCTGGCAATCTGCTGCTGCTGGGTGGAAAGGGAAATCTGGCGGGCGGAATCCGAGCAGTCCTCCACGCCACTCACCACGTCCATGAGCATGGTCACGGTCTCCAGCGACGCCCTGTGGCCTTCCTGCATCATGGAAGCGGTTTTTTCCGAAGACATGACCAGCCGGTTCACGGAATCCAGAATTTCCGTGATGCGGCCCTCGATCTCTGCCGTGGAGGCCACCACACTGTCCGCAAGTCTCCGGATTTCCACAGCCACCACACCAAAGCGTTTGCCCATCTCCCCTGCACTGGCCGCTTCCAGGGCGGCATTAAAGGCAATGAGCCGCGTCTGATTGGCAATATCATTGATGATTTCCATAATTTTTGTGATCTCCTTGGATTTTTTCCCCAAAGAGACAATCTCATGCAGATTGACCAGCATGTCCCGGTTGATGGTATCCATCTTTTCCGTGAGCAGTTCCACTTCTCCGGCCCCGTGGCGGGTATCCAGCAGGGTCTGCTCCGTCCGTGTCACCACACTCTGACTGTGCTGGGCAATCTGACCCGCAGAGGAGGAAAGCTCTTCAATGGAGGAGGTGATTTCCGCCACAGAACTGGCCAGCTCCACGCCCAGGCTGGACTGCTGCTGCATGTTGGAGGAAATCCCGCCAGCATACAGGTGAAGGGATTCGGTCACGTCCGCAACCATACGGATATTATCCCGCAATCTGGCGATAAGACCATTGAACCGCACACCCAGCTCTCCCACTTCATCGCCTGACAGTACAGGAACCGAAAGCGTGAGGTCATTGTCGAATCCCCGCATGACCCGTGTCAGGGTCTGGATGGGCCGCACCAGAACCCGGTGAACCCAAAAGGCGGTCATAAGCGTCAGAAAAAGAAGCGCTCCCAGGGTTCCCCAGAGGTGCAAGAGCAGGGTGGCCCTTACCTCCCTGTGAATATTGGCCTTTTCCACAGCCACGGCCACATCGATGTCGTCCATGTAGAGTCCCGTGGCCACCACCCACTGACGGGAGGGCACGGCCTTGGCGAAGGAGGTTTTCGGCCTCGCCCCTTCTTCACCCGGAATCTTCCACAGATAATCGAGAAAGCCCTCTCCCTTTTCCCGGCACATGCGGGTCAGCTCGTGAATGATCCGCAAACCTCGCACATCCTTTTCCTCGGTATGGTCTTTGCCCACCAGTTCCTTATCCGGATGCACCTGCATGACATTGCCATAATCATGGATCCACAGATAACCCCGCTCTCCGTACCGCAGGGCAGCAACGGCTCTTCTGGCCTCTTCCTCAGGCAGGGTCTCAATGAGATTGACCCCCATTTCCACATATTCCATGAGCTGCCGTTTTCTTTCCGCAAGCAGGTTTTCCCGGTAGGCTTCCGCCTGAGCCGTTTCCCGGCTCAGGGTGCTGAGGGCGGAAATCAGTCCCATGGTCAGGGCCGTGAGGGCAATGGAGAGAACAACCAGGCCAAGGGCCTTTTTCTGCAATGTCATTTTCATGGCGATTCCTGTGTATGCGCTTCCTTTGGGTCATCCGTTTTTGCATCCATGCCGGTATTCTGCCCGAGGATACTTCCAAAATCCAGCAAGATGTAAAAACGCCCCTGTCTTGCCAGAAGCCCCCACATCCGTCTCAACCAAGCACGGGGGGCAAGCCAGTCGGGAAAGGGCCGGATGTCGAAAATCGGCACATCCAGCACCTCTTCCATGCTGCTGATGGGAACAAGGTATTCCTTATCTCCCGCTGTGTGGAGAAAAAGTCCGACCCTTTCCTCTTCTTCCTGCGGTACAATCCAGGGAAGTCCCGGCAGTACCCTTTCCTTATGCAGAAAAGCCTTTCCGCTGTGACGGATCTGAAAAGCCGGAACCCCATACTCCAGCCCCCCGGCCCTGAAAAGAAGCAGGGCCACGGTGAGAGGCCCCGTATCCGGAAGGTTTTCCCTCATGGAGCAACCCGATCCGCCAGTTTTTCCACATCGAGAAGGGCCAGGGCCTCCCCGGAAAAATCAACGGTTCCTGAAACCACTTCCCGCAAGACTCCGGAAAGACTGGAAAGGGGAGGCCTTACACTGCCAGCGGAAACATCCACCACATCCACAACCGCGTCCACCATGATGCCCGCACGGAATTTCCCCTTCTGTACCATCACGATCACGCCGCTGGAACCCTGTTTTTTTCCGCTCCCCAGAAACAGGCCGAGATCCATCACCGCCTCAATCTCTCCCCGCACATGGATAAGCCCCGGTATGTGGGGGGGCAGAAAGGGGACGGGATGAACCTCCCGATCCGCAAGGATTTCCTTCACGTCCTTTCCGTAAAGGACATAGCGCTGATTGCCTGCGGCAAAAACCACCATCTTGACCTGATCCTCTTCCACATCCACAACATTCCGGGTTTGACGGGTTTTTCGGATTTCCGCCAGAATCCTGTCCGGACTTAAGGCGTTTTCTTTGTCTGTCATTCCATTACGCTTCCATGTGTCAAAATATCCCTCCCCATTCCGGAAAACCATGGCGGATTTTTTACACCTGCGGTTTTCCGGATTTCTCTCCCCCCCCCGCACTCTTCAGGAGCATGGATTCCATCTATGCAGATGGAAAGCGGCGCGTCAAGAACCAGGGGACGAATCTGAGAGGCTTTTCCGTCCCCCCCAAAAACACCCTCTACACCCCTTTCCCCCCATGGAAAACAAGGTGCCTGCCCTCGGTACCGGATTCCAGTGTCACCCCAATCCGGCTGTCTTCGGGGATTTCCCCTTTGAGGATCTTCACGGCCAGGGGGTTTTCCAGAAGCTGCTGAATGGCCCGCTTGAGCGGCCTTGCCCCGTACACCGGGCTGTACCCCCGTTCCGCCAGAAAATCCAGGGCTTCCTTGCTCAAGGCAAGGGTCACCCTCTTTTCCTGGAGCCGGGCTTCCAGACGCTTCATCTGAAGAGTCACGATGCTGCGGATCTGCTCCGGTTTCAGGGCTTCAAAAATGATGGTCTCGTCAATGCGGTTTAAGAACTCCGGTTTGAAGGTGGCCCGCAACGCCGCTTCCACGGCCTCTTCCATTTCTTTCCGTCTGCCCTCGCCCATTTCCTGAATCATACGGCTGCCCACATTGGAGGTCATGAGAATGAGGGTATTCCGGAAATCCACGGTACGGCCCTGACCGTCGGTGAGACGGCCATCGTCCAGCACCTGAAGCAGCACGTTGAACACATCGGGATGGGCTTTTTCGATCTCGTCAAAGAGCAGCACACTATAGGGCCTTCTGCGCACCGCTTCGGTGAGATAGCCGCCCTCCTCATAGCCCACATAGCCCGGAGGCGCGCCGATGAGCCGTGCCACGGAATGCTTTTCCATGAATTCGCCCATATCGATGCGCACCATGGCCTGTTCCGTATCAAAGAGAAAAGCCGCCAGTGCCTTGGCAAGCTCGGTCTTGCCCACCCCCGTAGGCCCCATGAAAATGAAGCTTCCCAGAGGCCGGTTCGGATCCTGCAAGCCGGATCTGGCCCTGCGTACGGCATTGGAAACCGCCTCCACCGCCCGGTTCTGGCCCACCACCCTCTGGCCCAGAACCTCTTCAAGACGCAGAAGCTTTTCCCGCTCGCCTTCCATCATGCGGGCCACGGGAATACCCGTCCAGCGGGACACCACCTCGGCAATGTCTTCGGCCTCCACCTCTTCGCGCAGCATCCGCTGGGTTTTCTGAAGTTCGGCCAGAGCAGCCCGTGCGGCCTCAAACTCCTTCTGCAATTCCAGCATAAGGCCATATCGGATTTCCGCCACACGGCCAAGATCGCCCCTGCGCTGGGCCTGCTCCTCCTCAATGCCCAGCTGTTCCATTTTTTCCTTGATCTCCCGGATGCGGCCGATGGTGTCCTTTTCATTCTGCCAGCGTCCCCGCTGTTCCTGAACTTCCTCCTTCAGGCCCGCAAGTTCCGCCTCAAGCTTTTCAAGCCGTGAAGCCGAGGCGGCGTCACTTTCCTTGCGCAGGGCCTCCCGCTCAATTTCAAGCTGGGTCATACGGCGCTGCAACTCATCGATGCTGGCGGGCATGGAATCAATTTCCATGCGGATTTTGGACGCGCACTCATCCATAAGATCAATGGCCTTGTCCGGCAGAAAGCGGTCCGCGATGTAGCGATCCGACAGGGTGGCGGCAGCCACAAGGGCCGAATCCTTGATACGCACCCCATGATGCACCTCGTATTTTTCCTTAAGCCCCCGCAGGATGGAGATGGTGTCCTCCACACTGGGCTCCTGGGCCAGAACCGGCTGGAAACGCCGCTCCAGGGCCGCGTCCTTTTCAATATATTTCCGATACTCATTGAGGGTGGTAGCGCCCACGCAGCGCAGAAGACCCCGGGCCAGGGCGGGCTTCAGCATGTTGGACGCATCCATGGAGCCTTCCGCCGCACCGGCCCCCACCAGGGTGTGCAGCTCGTCGATGAAAAGGATGACCCCGCCTTCGGCCTTTTCCACTTCTTTCAGAACCGCCTTCAGCCTGTCCTCAAACTCGCCCCTGTACTTGGCTCCGGCGATCAGGGCCCCCATATCCAGTGCCATCAGCCGCTTGTTTTTCAGGGATTCGGCCACATCCCCTTCCACGATGCGGCGGGCAAGACCTTCCACGATGGCGGTTTTTCCCACCCCCGGCTCACCGATGAGCACGGGATTGTTTTTGGTTCTCCGGGAAAGTACCTGCACCACCCGCCGGATTTCCTCATCCCGGCCGATCACGGGATCCAGCTTGCCTGCCCGGGCCAGATCCGTGAGATCCCTCGCATACTTTTCAAGGGCCTGATACTTGTCTTCGGGGTTGGGATCCGTCACCCGGTCGTTGCCCCGGATGGTCTGGAGAGTTTCAAGGATGTTCTCCCTTGAAATGCCGAACTCTTTAAAGAGTTTCCGGATAGTCTCCCGTTCATCGCAAAGGGCCAGAAGGAGGTGTTCCACACTCACATACTGATCCTTCATGGTGCTGGCCTCTTTCAGGGCCGCCTCCAGCACCCCGTAGAGGCTGCGGGAGGGCCCCCTTTCCCCGACGGCTCCCGTGACCCTGGGAGATTTCCGGAGAAGGTCTGCAACCCCATGGCGGAAGGCTTCGAGGGGCAGGCCGATTTTGCGGAATATGGCCATGGCAATACCATTTTCATCCTGAAGCATGGCTTCAAGAAGGTGAACGGGCTCCATCTGGGGATGACTGTTGTTTTCTGCAATGCTGATGGCTTCCTGAAGGAGTTCCTGGCTTTTCAGGGTCAATTTATCCAAACGCATGGCGTCTCCTTTTCCTGGAATCATAAGGATTGGTCTGGCCTCTTCCACACAGTCCGAGGCATTTTCCCTGAAATCATAAGCATGAGGGCGATGCTGTCAAATAAACGGTCTGGATTTTGCATAACCCGCCACAGCGGATGCTGATCCCAGGCCTTTTCTAATCTGCCAGACAGCGGAAGCCGACGATATTGGCCGCAAAGTCAGGCCGCAGCGGATAACGGGACCAAAGGGACGGTTCCCCTGCTGTGATAAAAGACCCGCCTTTGGCAACAAAAAACGGAACCTGGGACATGGTCTGTTTCACCCCTTCCATGGGGGTCTGGGTCCATTCCATGACATTGCCCAGAAGATCCATGAGAGAGTTCATGTTGCGGCCAAAAGAAAAGGCATCTACGGCCGTGGTCTCGCCGATCCCCGCACTCTCCACATTGGCGTTCTCCCCGTTCCAGCTTTCTCCCCAGGGATAGGGATACGCTTTGGCTGTCCGGGCCGCAGCCTCCCATTCTTCCTCCGACGGCAGCCTTTTCCCGATCCAGGCCGCAAACCGGCGGGCATCTTCCAGGCTGACCTGCACCACAGGATGGTTGCGTCTTCCGTGAATACCCGATCCCGGCCCTTCCGGGGCATACCAGCAAGCGCCTTCCACCCGTTTGCTGGCGGTTTCCGCCTGCCATACCGCCCTGAGTTCTCCCGTAACGGGATCTTTCACCCTGCGGAAACGGGGCTGAAAGACTGTCCCATAGCCCATTTTTTCCGCCGTTGTACGGTATCCGGTTCGCTCCACAAACACCTCAAACAAAGCATTGGTCACGGGAAAACGGCCCATGTAAAAATCCGGAAGGGTGATTTCCCGGGCCTTAAGCTCCAGCTTTCCGGGAGTGGGAGAGCCGATGGTGAACCCTCCTCCCTGAATAAGGGGATACTGGTTGTAAAAACGCTCCATGGCCCCCAGATATCCGTCAAAACGCTCGGATAAGAGATTGTTTTTTTCCCTGTCCTCAGGGTCGTACTCACTGAAATCCTCATCACTGCCAAAGGGAAGCCCCAGCTCCGGAGGCTCTTCCTTTTCTTCTTCAGAGCTTTCCGGATCGGATTCAGGCTCCGGTTCCACAAGCTCCTCAAAGAGATCCGGATCCAGATCTCCCTCCACCTCCACTTCCTCCACCTCCTGATCCTCAAGGAGATCCAGGACAGGTGCCTCCTCCTCAAGGGGAAGTTCGGGAATGTCCTCATCCGCATCCATCAGTTCCTCATCGTCCGCCAGGGCAACGAGATCCCCTTCTTCTCCCTCAAAATCAAGGAGTTCTTCGTCTTCACCCATTTCAAGGACTTCGGAAGCCTCATCTTCCTCCACTTCGATCAGTTCTTCATCGTCTCCGGGTTCCATGGGTTCAGAGGCTTCCCCTCCCTCCACTTCGATCAGCTCTTCATCGTCTCCGGGTTCCATGGAGTCGGCGGCTTCCCCTTCTTCCACCTCGATCAGCTCTTCATCGTCCCCGATTTCCATGGAGTCGGCGGCTTCCCCTTCCTCCACTTCGACAAGCTCTTCGTCGTCCCCGAGTTCGATGGGTTCAGAGGCTTCGCCTTCCTCCACCTCGAT